>NZ_JAPEIB010000116.1:0-554 GCF_028823735.1 Algoriphagus sp. NF | reverse complement strand
CCTTCAACGGTTCTTCTCTTGTAATAGGTCTTCATTTCGGTGCTGTATTGGATAGCCGTGCCTGCACATAAAGTCAGCAGTGTTTTAATTTTCTTATTCGCCAGGGTACTGGTTTTGGTTCTCCCTCGATAAGATGTACCTGACTGGTTGGGAAACGGTGCTGTTCCTGCATAACTGGCAAACTTCCTCCAGCTATCAAATAGGGTAAACCCTTCTGTTAAAACGATGAGTGCAACAGCTGTCTGCGGGCCTATACCTTTGATAGAATTAATCAGTTTGTATTGGTTCAATAACAGCTCATCTTTGCGCAAAAGTCTGTCTATTTCTTTCTCCACGGTTTGGATCTGCTTATCCAAACAAGCGATCACTTCGGTATTAGATTTTTGATAGACTTTTAATTTGTTTCCTGAAACAACAGCCTCATATTCTTTGATACGGGTGATGTAAGCTGCTCTGTCTTTTACAAGCCGCTCTCTGTAATTAAATAACTTTTTGAGGTCCTGGATGACCTTTTTGGGAAGAGTAGTAGGGATAATCTTCTCCTGCTTTTCATA
>NZ_JAPEIB010000115.1:0-593 GCF_028823735.1 Algoriphagus sp. NF | reverse complement strand
TTGTTCCTAAGTTTAGGCAACAAAACTGGTCCAGTTATTTAAGCGGTTAAGAACATTCATCAGTATCTAGCAGCTTACCTTTCAGAGAGTCAAGCTCATGAAAAATCTTTGTTACTTCATCGGTTGTTTCAATTTCTAAACTATTACTTCCCTTCAATTCAGATGATTTAAAAAAATAATTAATGAATGGCAGACTTAGCTTCGGAAAAAACCTTAGGAAGATATAGCTTAACAATAGAAAAGCTACGATTATAGTCAAGGATATGATTGCTGTTTTTGTCCAATTGAATGAATTTGAAAGGTTTAGAGGTTCTATTTGGGCTTTGCCAATATATTCAGCCTTTTGCCAGAACTCGTCAATATTCAATTCTTGGATTGAATTAAAGTTATCCACAAACTGAATACGATTTTCTTTTACAGTTATCCAAGCTGCGTAATTAAAAAAGTCAAAGGGAGAATCCCTCCTGAAAAATCGGAATTCCATGTTTCGCTTATCAAAGAGAACCATTCCCATTCCATTATTTCTTGAGTCAAAAGCATTGAATACAAAGAAATTTTCGGTATCTATTCCAATTCCCCGTTGGATAAGAAAC
>NZ_JAPEIB010000114.1:0-617 GCF_028823735.1 Algoriphagus sp. NF | reverse complement strand
AGTCAGCAAGAAATACTTAAAATTTATGAGGAAGGTGTCTATCAGAATCCAGAAGCAGACTTTTCAAAAATCAGTGAGGAGGAAATTCAAAAAATCAGGAGAGTCAATTCTCCTTCCAAAAAAGACATTCAGCGTTATAAACTTTGGCTAGAACAAGGATATATTTCGCCCTATACAGGAAAGCCAATTCAATTAAGTTCACTTTTTACAACCAAATATCAAATAGAGCACATAATTCCCCAATCAAGATATTTTGATGATTCGCTGGGTAATAAAATCATCTGTGAAAGTGAAGTTAATGCAGATAAGGACAACCAAACAGCTTATGAATACCTGAAGGAAAAAGGTGGAAGTATTGTCAATGGGCATAAACTTTTCACTTTGGATCAATATGAATCTCATGTAAATAGGTATTTCAAAAATAATAAGGTAAAACTTAAAAATTTGCTTAGTGAAGATATCCCAGAAGGATTTATCAATCGACAGCTAAATGATAGTAGATACATTAGTAAATTAGTAAAGGGCCTACTAAGCAATATTGTCCGCGAAAATGGAGAACAAGAGGGAACTTCAAAAAATCTAATTCCAGTAACTGGTGCAGTAACTTCTAAATTAAA
>NZ_JAPEIB010000113.1:0-637 GCF_028823735.1 Algoriphagus sp. NF | reverse complement strand
GTAGCCGTACCGGAAGGTGCGGCTGGAACACCTCCTTTCTGGAAAGAAAACCTGTCGGTATTGGAAGAAGTACTGCTGTGCACATTTCACGTGATCCGCTTTCGGGGCTCAGGGCCCCGGTGAGAAGCGGAAGCAAGTTCATTGACATATTGCGTAGAAACTGTAACAGAGTATTTGCTGCGAGAGCAGCGGATAATAAGATTAAAAGAGTAAGTGAATAAGGGCGCACGGGGGATGCCTAGGCTCTCAGAGGCGAGGAAGGACGTGCCAAGCTGCGAAAAGCCGCGGGGATCGGCTGAGGCGAAATGATCCGCGGATGTCCGAATGGGGCAACCCAGTCCTTTAAGGACTATGTCGAAAGACAGGCGAACGTGGGGAACTGAAACATCTAAGTACCCACAGGAGGAGAAAACAACAGTGATTCCGGTAGTAGTGGCGAGCGAACCCGGATTAGCCCAAACCCAGGCTGTTTCGGCAGGCTGGGGGTAGTAGGACCTGCATGATTTCAAACAAGGAGACGGGAACGGCATGGGAAGGCCGACCGCAGGGGGTGAGAGTCCCGTACTGGAATTTTTGTTTGTGAGGCGGGTATCCTGAGTAGGCCGGGACAGGAGAAATCCCGGTTGAATCTGCCGGC
>NZ_JAPEIB010000112.1:0-672 GCF_028823735.1 Algoriphagus sp. NF | reverse complement strand
ATAATCCATTACGATTGACACTAAGTACAGGGATTAAAGAGGGTGTAAAATGAGGGAGAGGAATAAAATATTATTGTCTATCCTGTTAGGTTTTTCGTGTGTGATACTTTGGAATTTCTATTATAATTCTTTTGAAAAGATGTATACAATAGGAATTGTTAATGGTACCCAAATAGGTAAATCATCAGGGATCTCCATAATTTATGAATTTAATTATAATGGAAAGAAATATTTAGGTTCAACTGGGAAGGGGGATTATTCAGCAAAAAAAGGAGATAGATTTATTGCGGAATTTGGAAAGAATAAACAGTCATTATCTTCAATTCTTTTATATTATCCCATTCCCGATTCATTAAATATCAATACTCCTCTGAAAGGATGGAACGAAGTTCCTCAAGAAATTAAAAAGTTTAGGTTGAAGATTAAAGGGGATTTTGGGTTAAGGGAATACTTTCATGAAGAATAAGTACGTTTTATTATTTTTAAAGCATTTTTTCTAAAAAAAGAAATTTATTATACATATATACCGAAAACAGTTTTCGAATTTTAAAAAAGGTTTTTCTTTTTGGTTAGATAAATCGGTTATGAGAAAAGAATTCATTTTTATTACATATTTGATGCTCTCATCCTATTTATTGAAAGCCCAAACCTTGCCAGGTGGCATGAATTCAA
>NZ_JAPEIB010000111.1:0-721 GCF_028823735.1 Algoriphagus sp. NF | reverse complement strand
CAAAAATTCAGGCCTAATATTCAAATTGGCAGAAGTTCGCACAAAATTGGATGTGAGCCTAATGCCTTCTTGATCGATTCTTCCTATTCCGACACGTACAGGGATTTTATTGAAAAGAAAACCTTCCGCAGTCAAGTTAGCATTGTAAGACACCCCAGTACGGTAAATTTCTTCTTGCCAATTCGTATTGGCCTCACCAAGCATCGAGACTAACTCCGGTCTTCTTTCTTGAATTAAACTTCGATATTCATCTGCTGAGAAAACATCAAATTGGCCTGCCAATTCACTCACGTTGGTTTGCAAATCTAGATTGACCCGAAATTGATCACGAGCCTCCTTGGTCTGAATAATGATCACACCATTTGATGCCCGTGAACCATAAATAGCTGTGGCTGATGCATCCTTCAAAACTGTAAAAGATTCAATATCATTGGGATTTAGCGCACTGAGGATAGATCGCGAGCCACCCACTTGATTATTGTCTATAGGTAAACCATTGATTACGATTAACGGCGAGTTGGAAGCAGAAAGTGAAGATCCACCCCGAATCCTAATGGTAGATCCTGCACCGGGTTCTCCCCCAGTGGTCACCGTAAGACCAGGAACTCTACCATTCAGGCGGCCTTCAGGGGTCTGTATGACTCCCTTATTAAAATCCTCCTTTCCGACAGCCGTTATGGCACCGGTTGCATCTTTGATTCTGGTGGTCCCATAGCCAATG
>NZ_JAPEIB010000110.1:0-796 GCF_028823735.1 Algoriphagus sp. NF | reverse complement strand
CCGAAGAACTTGAACAAGAATTTGAAAACGATTCGGTATTTAAAACTGCATTTTACAATCTGACACCAGGACGACAAAGAGGATATTTGCTCTATTTTTCAGAAGCCAAACAATCCAAAACAAGAAGTTCAAGAATTGAAAAGGCGAAACCAAAAATCTTTGACGGAAAAGGTCACAACGAAAGATAAAAAATACTACCGCCAACATTGTGTATAAGCAATAGCGGTTTAAGTGCAAACTTGAACCGTTTTTGCGTTTAATTAAGTATCTTGCAATCTGACAGTTTAGTGGTTAAAATCCGCTACTGCTCATACACGAGACCGTTGTGCGGCATACAAAGAAAGCCCACGCGCAAACAGGCACACTTGGTTTTTGCCGACACGCAAAGCCAACGCTGAAAAACCAAAGGAGCCTGTTTTGTTGCCAACGCTCGACAGGAAAATGAACAGAATACGGGAAACCGTAAAAAGAAAATAGGATGAATAGTATTTTTAGGAACACAAGGCCAACCGAAAAAATATGGAGTTAATAAAAAACAACCCTTATCGAATTGCAGGCATTCTCGCAAACGCCACGACTAAGGAACTTGAAAAGCAAAAAGGGAAAATCAAAGCCTACACAAAGGTTGGAAAAGAAATCAAATCTGATTTTGACTTTCAAATTCTTGGTAGTATAGACAGAACTGAAGACTCTGTAAACAAAGCATTTTCAAATATTGAGCAAAACCAGGATAGGGTAAATTACGCACTGTTTTGGTTCTTAAATGCAAGTCCATTTGACAACACCGCTTTTGAAT
>NZ_JAPEIB010000010.1:0-124808 GCF_028823735.1 Algoriphagus sp. NF | reverse complement strand
AACACAGAGATCAAGGGATGCCTGGGCTTCCCCAGACCTAAAAACTCATGAATTTCATGGATACTTTCAATATGAAGAATCTCTGATTTCATTTAAGAGGAGAAGTGGGCTTTAGAAACTTCAGAGTATATGAGGAACAGTGAACTGCCAACATAGAATATCAACTCAGTGATGTATGCCTTGAGACTCCATTGATCAGACATAAAATCAAAGGTCTCTATGGTACAAAGAACCGCCAAATTTGAAAATAGTAGAATCATGGCGTAAGGAGTCAAATTCCAATGCATCAAATAACAGACCAAGAATACACCGCCTGTCAGACTGATCAAAAGCCAGTGCACAAACTGAACACCACTTGGATAAGCGCTGTTTTGGAGCTTGATCAAGGGTTTGATTCCGGAGAAATATTCAAAAAAGCCCGCCAGTCCCCAAATCAGCATGATTACCGAATAGATGACCAATAGGACTAAATATATTTTTGATGCGATTCCCATGTTATTGCTGTTTTGTTTTTTAACAAAATTAGAACATGCCTAAACAAAACTTGTATCTGATTTGCAGAATGTTGTATTCTTTTTGACGGCGATTGAATCGCCTAGTCAGATGTGGCTTCCTAAATAAAAGACATATAAATTAAAAGATTCTGTAAGATAATCCCACATAAATCACACTGTTTTTCAAGTCGCGACCTTCCGCAATGTTCTTTAATCCTTGGCTGTACCTCAGACCGATTGTCCAGTCTTCCGCTAACTTGTAACCTAGACCCACATTGATGGAAAAATCAAAAGTCTCGAAGTTCTCAAGTTGAAGCTCCTCAGGGACTGATTTAGCAGTATTGATAGTCAGCAAGCCTAGCTGTGGACCTATTTCAGAATAAAACTTCCCTTCAATCCATTTCAGCATGACAGGAATATTGATGTAAGAAATTTTATACCTGCCACTTTCCTTGGAATCTTCCCCTTGCAGTGACCAAATCATTTCCGGCTGTAGCTTAAGCTCCTTGGAGAGTTTATACGAAGCATAAGCACCCAGTGAATAGCCCACTTTTCGATCACTCTCCGGAAGGGCATTCCTTCCCCAAAGTTCAGCAAAGTTGATCCCTGCCTTCAATCCATATTGAGCTTTATCCTCATCCGTAGTAACCATTTCCTGTGCGTAAGCCTGATAGGAAAGCAGGGTAAAACACAGGGCTATGAATGGCTTTAATGCTTTAGTCAAAAATCGATTCATAGGAAGGGTCCGGTAGACTTAAAATGTTTTAGACCAAAATACGAATTTGATTCAAAAGGGAGGAATAGGACTTATTTGGCAGCCAAAAACTCATTCACATCCAGCCAATGGATAAAGGCCTCAAACCAACGATTGCTAGTTCGGTTGGGATTACCCAAACCGAATCCGTGACCACCGTTTTGGTAAAGGTGAAATTCTACCGGAATGCCGGCTTTGTACCAGGAATCGATCACGCCAAACTGACCTCTGAATAGAAAGTCATCCGTGGCAATCACAGAAAACATAGGAGGAGCATCAGCCGGCACATCCACCGCACCCATGCCACCATAGATGGGACCGATAAAGGCCAATTTCATTGTTTTGGAATTTAACGTAGAGTGCATGGTCAGACCGGCACCCGCCGAAAAACCAATCATGCCTATTCGGTCGGTATCCACTCCCCATTCTTCTGCTCGATCAAGAATCATGGCATAGGCAGCTTCAGCGTCTTCGAGCTGATTGGATAGGTCCAGTTGCGGAGGTCTTGGAGGCGTGGCTTCGCTAGCCGCATCCGAGGAACTAGGTGGGGCTGGAGTTCTAGGTCGGTTCATCCAAGCACTGAAATCTTCCAGAGACTCTGGTGTTGGGTGAAGGCGATACTTCAATACGAAAGCAGCAATCCCCTGATCGGCGAGTGCCTGAGCTACTTCCCAGCCTTCATTTCCCATGGAAAGCCATCTGAAACCTCCTCCGGGGGCTACGATCACTGCAGCCCCATTGGCTTTTCCAGGTTCGGGTAAAAAAGGAGTAAGTGTTGCCGTGGTGATATTTCTGGCCATGGGGTCGCCCCATTGGCGAAACCAAGATTCGGAGGCAGGCTGATCAGCTACGCCGCCTGTTCCGAGGAGAATGGCATTTGGCTCTTCAGGGGCATCAAGTGGGTAGATGGTTCCGTCCTGGGCTAGCGTGATGTTAGTGAATAGGACTGATAAAGCTACAAGGGAGCTTTTGGCTAGGTTTTTAAGGGTTAAGGTCATGGTATAGGTTTGTATAAAGCAATTCTAATAAATCGATTTCCTAGGAATTATCCTAATGCTACAGATGCATCTTAGCCAGCTGATATATCAACACTTTTTGGCTAAATAGTATCAAGATTAAAAAGTGTTGAGATATGCCTCATCAATGACTTAGAACCCGGCTTAAACCCTCTGAGAATCATTCTTTTTTGAATAAAATATGGCGCCAATCCCAAGCACAATATAAATACTGATGATATAAACAAACTGCTCCTTGTTTTCTGTGTATTCAAAGTATACAATCAGTAAGCCGGCTAAAAGCAATCCAAAGAATGCGACACTAGTCAACATTAGCGATGAATGGGTTTCTTGCCTTTTCCTAAAGTTAGTATAAGCCATCAACAGCGAGACAATAATGAAGGTGATGCTTCCGAATTCCAAAATAACCTGTAAGCCCCCTGTTGCCAATAATACAAAGGCAAAAATACTCATGGTGATAATCGCATTGTGAGGGATGTAGGTCTTTATCTTTTTCCCCAAGGGGCTTGGAAAGTATCCGTCTTTTGCGACCACAGCCATCAATCGAGAGGCGCCAAAGAGAGTTCCGCTGATGGCACTTGAGGTAGCGAGCAGGGCCCCGAATATGACAATGAATTGTCCAAAATTCCCCAAATAGGTTTTTGCTCCCGCTGCCAAAGCGTACTCCTTATCTGCAATGATAATTTCTTTGGGTATGGTAGCAAGGGCGGCAATGGATAAAATCAGATAAAGAAAGGTGGCGATACCAATGGAGGAATAGATGGCTTTTGGAATGTTTTTTTGGGGATTGGCCATCTCATTATAGGCATGAATGACCAGTTGGAATCCCTCATATGCCACAAAAGTGATCGAGGAGACAATCAGAATTTGGGTTAGGCTGCTTTGACTTTCGAAGACGGGAAGGAGATTTTGAATGTCTCCTTTTCCTGCTAACATTCCTGAGATAAAGAGCAAAATGACAATCTTCGAATAGACCATCAAGTCTTCCAGTTTTCCCATTCCCTTCACACTTACCAAATTGATCACTGCGAAAATGGTAATAATCAGTCCGGAGATTATTTTTTGCCAGATCGGATGATTGAGGGCTTCAATTTGACTGCAGAAATAGGAAGCGAAGGTAAAAGCATATAAGGCCAGGGTACTGATGTATCCAAATACAATCAACCAGCCGATGATGGATGAGGTAGTCTTGCTTTGGGGAAAGGCTTTTTTGAAAAATGAATAGGTGGCTCCTTCGTCTTGGTAAAGCAGGGCCAATTTCACATAGGAATAGGCTGCAAAAAGAGCCAAAACACCTCCAATAAGTATTGCTACCGGTGTGGCATTTCCAATATTTTCGGTAGCGATCCCCAAAATGGAAAATATTCCTCCGCCTACCATTCCTCCCAGAGCGATCGCGATCAGTTCTCCCAAGCCGAGGGCCTTCTTTCTTTTTCGAGTGAGTTTTACCATTTTTTAATTTATATGCCTGCTAAAGTTTATTTATTCCTTTAAATCATCGATAGAAAGTTATTCAAAATAATATGCCCATCATTTCCATCCTGAAGCTCTTCCGGGTGAAACTGAGAGGCGTATATCAATCGATCTTTATGTTTCATCACTTCAATACCGTCTTCCGAAACAGCGAGTGATTTCAACTCCTCCCCCAGGTGCTCAATCGCGATATGATGATATTCAAAAACACGCAATTCCAGGTTTTTTATTCCTTGAAAAATCGGATCATCCAACAAAATTCGAACGCTTTTAACGCCCTCTCGATAAAATTCAAAAACTTGAAATACCGAATCGAAGGCTTTTCCAATAACCTGAAATCCTTCACATATACCAAAAATTGGCACTTTTGATTCGCGTACGATTTTTATTTCATTTTGGTAGAGCGCTGCATTGTCCGCTACTTCTCCAAGTGTGCCTCCCCCAGACAAAATCACAGAATCAAAGCCTTCAATATCGCCGAGTTCCACGGTTTGAAAATCTTTAATTTCCACTTGATATTGGCTTAAGCTTTTCATTAAATCATCAATAAAATGAGTCCCATTATTAATGATCAGAATTCTTTTTTGCATGCTTCTAATGCTTGGGTCTGTTAGTATTCTATGCAAGATTTATTTTTGGATCTTGCAAATTGCTTAACACTCAATTTACCTAAGTGAACAGGAATTACAAATTCCATAAAATAAAGAAGCGATTTTTTCTCGATAGCTATCGTGGACTCCGCCTAGTCCAAAAAATTGCTCACCGGGAAGAGGGCTGGGTTTGGAATGACTAGGCAGGTGGATTACTTCGACTCCTTGTACCCGGCTCCTATAGGAATTCTTACAAAAAGATATAGGTTTGAATTCTTCGAAGTGTAATTGTATGGCGCCTCTGAACTTGTTTTCATGATATTCATGAGGCCCTGATAATACGTTACTCCAAGATTCACACCGCCCTTTCGTAGCTTATATCCTAAACCTCCCGAAAGCCCCGCATCGATTCCTTTGATATGATCTCTGATATCCAGTTCAAAACTCGCATCCTCCGAATTTATAAAGCTGCTTAAGAAATAGTCTTGGGCCCGATTCCGTAATCCGACTTGGCCTCCTACTTGGAAAAAGAACTGTTTTTCAGCGCCAAAATGATATTTGAGGTGGATGGGAACATAGAAGTATCCGATCTTTCTTTCGATGGTCCCTCGGGAAAAGATTGCATCGAGTTCGGGATCATTCAGGGAATAGAAATCGATATTTTGAGCACCCGTATGCGATTTAATTCTTACGCCTGTATTCAACCACAAATCGTTCTTTAGACGGATATCAAAATAAAAGCCCAAATGAAAATTGCCATATCCTTTTGCCTCCGAGATTCCACTGAGATTAGAGCGATTGAAGCCCCCTTCCAATCCAAATTCCAGATTGGGAGAATTGAGCTTTTCTCCGAAAAGCAAGGAAATCAGCACTTGTCCCTTTGCTGTCTGGACAGAGCCCAAAAAGAAAAATAGCAATATGTAGAGGGTTTTATAAAAGGGATGTCTCATGATTTGAATATTGAAGATTAGTTAGAAAACCAGTTTTTCCCTTTTATCCCAAAGCGATAATTCAAGGAAAATAGACCGGCAGTTCGGTCTCCAAGAATCTGTGCCTCGGTTCGGATTTGCCAGCGGTAATTTATCTGCCACTGAGCGCCTATCAACATGTTCCAGGGATTATTGATGCTCTTGTTGAAGGAGTATTGGATATAGCTATCCTCGAGGCTTTCTCCCAAATTGTCCAATCCTTCTCCTAGGCGATTATAGATGAGGGCATATTTGAGTTTATCCGCAGGGCTCAATCCATCAAACCAGGTATCCAGATTCCCTTTCAATTCATCGATTTTTGCCGGTGCATTGGGAGCTAGTTCCAGCGTCGGGATGTTTCCACTTGTCTCCCCATTAAATGAGGAGTACATGGATCCACCCCAAACAGTGATATTCATCTCCGGCTTTTTGGGAAAGCGAAATATCGGTCCAGTCCGCAATCCGAAAATGGTGATTTTGGCAGGGTCGTCCAGTCTGGGGTTGTAATTGAAGGATTGATTCATGTCCAGTGATACAAATAATCGCCCGATAGCTCCGGCAGTCATCAAACCGTATCCCACATAAGTTCCGCTGACCTGAGTGGTCACGTCTAAGGGAATAGGCTCTAATAGATTCACATTGATATCTGCTTTTTTGGTTTGGCCCACGATGCCATAGACATTCAGGAAGGGTAATATCCAGGCATCCAAGCGAAGATTGTGTGTGCTGGTCTGCGCATTGATATCCTCAAATCTGATTACCTCGCTGAGGTCGATCATATTCGGTGGGTTTGGATCTGAAAATCTTCCAAAACCCAAAGACATTTCAGAGAGAGAAAGGGCCTGCGTTCCGACCAAGTTGTTGATCATGATACCCATCGGAAAAGGGAGCTTCACCTTTGCTCCATGGGCTTTTTGACCCATGATGGGTAAAATGTAAGGATAGGGCTGGCTGAAAAAGATAGAGTCCTTTTCGCTGAGCGGGCCTTGGACTTTTTGACCTAGACTGTAGTGGGCCTGTCCAAAAACAATTGCAAAAAGGAATAGGATTTTCAGGCAATGGGCGGGATGAAAATGCAAGGCTTTCATAGTGGGGATGGGTTTCCTTACTCGATATTTTCGAGTACACTTATATCCCATTGAGCCAAAATGCAGGAAGGATCAATATCCTAAAACTGCTTTTATCTGAAGGTTCCGGATGCTCATTTCATTCCTCTGAATTTTTCAGTTTCGACTCGCTGGGTTTCTAACCCCAATTTAAGAATATGGCTTAAAACCCTTTGAACAACCCTGTCTAGTCGTGGAAGCGTTAAACTGTTTGGGTGTATCGTCGCATTATTAGCCCCTAGTTTAAACCGAAGGCTATGCGGATATTCGATAGATTAGAAATGGTTTTAACCATTTTCAATGATTTGAAATTGCTTTCAATTTCCGCTTTAGTCGAATGGCAATAATCGTCGGAATCAGGGCGATTACTAAGCCCATCAAAAGCCCCTGAATCGTAAACTTCATGGTCTGCGGCGTGTCAATATCATGTCGATGGTTCCATATCTCGACGATTTTCCCTTCCTCATTGATTCTAAAAACATTGATGATCGGAATGGTCCCCGAGCCAATCATCAGTTTCCCCATCATCGTGGAGGGGGTAAAAGTGGCTTCCCAACGTGTGGCCACCAAGTCTCCTTCTGCAATCTGATAATTGATTTTAGAGTCCCATCTGCCATTATCCCAAAAGAGGTCTGCGGTTATTTTCTGCTCGATGGCAGGCTCTGTGACCCCTTTTCGGTCGCCGATATCATGTACGACATATTCCTCAGCCACATAGTCTACATACCGGTCTGTATTATCCGTAAACCAAAGGTCCTGATAGAAATTCCGGGCAATTTCCTTGTTTCGCTCCTCCCTGCTTTGCGGTGGGATACTGTCAGTTTGGGAAAAGGAATCCAGACAGATTCCCAGGCTGGCGATTAGTAAAAATAGTTTGTTCATGGTGTATGAATTTAAATGGATAAAATGTGCTATTCATGTCAGCAGTACTCATTCTAAAAATCCCTTTGCAAATTCCCCATTTTGTGTCGCCTAGCCTCCACGGCAAAGTGATCTAGTGCTTCAGTTAGACTTTTCTGGAAGTCTATTTTTCTGAATTTACAGCTTTTTCTGGGTAAAAAGTCAAAATAGTCTCGCTAATTGCCTGATTGTTAGGCTACTGGTTTGTGGGTTTTTGCTGGTGCTTTCTCCTAAAAGGAAGCAAAATCATCCCTTCAAGAATTTTTTTGCCACATTCTAAAGCGAAATACGCAGGCTGATGGTATCACCCACATTCACTTGGGCTTTCTTCCGGATATCAGCTTTAAGAGGGAGAAGGTAGGTGTCATGCTTTTTGTCAAACCATATGGCCGTATCCCATTCGAATCCCTTGATTTCGGCCTTAGCCTTCATCCGGCCCCAGCCCTCTTCCTGCCAGGAGAGGTGTTCCCGGATTTCCTGAGATAGGTCCTGAGGCAGCGAGACAAAAACCCACCCTCCCATACCGGGGGATTTCCAAACCTGTGCCGAAAAGTCGTATCTGATTTTGCCTTGCATGCGGTTTTTAGAAAAAAGCTAAGTGAAGATAGGCGAAGAAGTCTTGTGGTCAAAAGATGGGTTTTTATTTCTGGAGTACTCATCACAGGACTGAGCATATTGGTGAGGAATACCGATTAGCGTGGAGTTTAAAATTACTGAAAATAGCCTGTCTCAGAAATCATTTTCTTTTCAGACTGAGGCTAAAATACTCTTCGAACAAAAAAAGCAATGAGAGGGTAACCCAAAATGAATTCTTCTGTTGTTCTTACGCGATTGAAAACGATTTTTAACGAAAACTTTTTTAGTGTGGGCGTGGTGGGCTGACGCAGCAGCGGGCCAGCGTCCGGCCTCGTGCGGTTGGAGCTTTGCTGCGTCTTGAACTTTTGGTTCTTTTGGTTCAAGCCAAAAGAACAAATAGAAAAAAAGAAGATGATAAATTGAAGCAGTAGGCGCTTGATTTAGCTGCAATTAACTTTCCTTACTAATAAAATAAATTTTGAAATCGAAGGCAATTTCAGGTACTATGGAGAACATTTAAGCTTCCTGCTTTTGGCGTTTAGGCCCGCCAAAAGTAGAGCAGCCAGACGCTCAATATGAGAAGTTTTAATGTTGAGACAACCTATTAGTTAAAGGCTAATTTAAAATGAATAGTCTAAATCAATCTTCTACCTTATCGACAGTAATTTTCTCGATTTGTAAAGGCTGGTACTTGACATAATAATTTTCATATCCAGCGATGATTGGGCTGATTTTTATCTCATTGGATGAGGCTAGGAAGTCAAGCATCAATTCATTGAACTGATAATTGATATACCAGGTGTCATTATATCTACCCGTTACATTGGTCATTACTTTTTTGTTTCTATAGCTACCGGGTTTTAAGTGGATGGTCATTCGATACCGCTTCCCCATCTCGGGTCTGAATCGTAAAACCAGGAATCTCATTTCGGGAAGAAATCCAGGTGCGCCACGGTCTAATCTTGGATAGTACTTGTTTTCAGGATGGACATCGATGCTTGTTTGGTCGGATCTGTACCATCCAAAATACTCAGCGACATACATGTCCTTGTCCCTCAGTTTTTGAGCGGTGATCTCCCAGGATTCGTTTGCCCTCAAGTTTAACAATTCATCCCGATTGACCCTAAGCGCTGGAATGCGTGCTATGCCCTTTGGGTCGAGCTTTTTCAGTTGGGCATTCGAGATTCGATTTGACGGAGTAACCTGAATTTTTATGGGTTTTAGTTTCAGGTTTTTATTACCGATTTTCCCAATGTTTCCAAATTGCTTTTTTGACATAATGACCTTGTTTATAAGTGGATAGAAAAATTTTTAAAAGGCTGTGCTGAGACCATCAGATTTAGACTGTTTCAGTTTGTCCTCCTAGTTAGAAATCGGACCATTTAAAAATTCTCCAACTGGATTATTGTAAATACTTCCGAATTTGCATTGATAAAAGTTAGCTTATTTTCTTGCCTAAAGCAAATTTCGACTACTTAAAAAATCATGCTATATACTTGGTAATCAGAATAATTGTGGAAGTAGAAGCCCTTCTAAAAGCTAAACTGAATTTTCAAATAGTCCTGAAAATCCAAAAACATAAAGTCCTAAACTGGACTGATTTTGTACCTCTGGGCCTTATTCAAGGAAAACCAATTTCGGCTCTGCCTCTGGAGACGCTGATCCTTGTTCTGCTTCTTTCTCGCCCTTGGCTTTTTTGGAATAAGTAAGGGGTGTTTTTTTCTTGATCAACACTTCAATTTTTTCCAACGATATCATCCCTTTTGCGATGATCGAAGGGGTCTTTGAAATGCTTCTAATCGCGGGAGCCATAGCACCTATTACAAGCATAAAGGCCAGCAATTGACCGGGACTTCCTTTGCTTTCTGGTGAAAAAGAAATGGCAGCAAGCAAGGAGAAAGTAAGCAAAGGACCCAAAATGGCTACCCAAGCCAGTCTGGAATTTTCCCAGAATTGATATTGAAGATTTGCTGTTAGTGCCTCCTCGCTTTTTTCTTGAAAAGTCCCGCTTATTTTGGTTCTTTCGGATTTAGCAAAATCTCCCTTTTGATTGGAAAAAGTCTCTGTGACATACTTCAAAACCAAGCTTTTTTTATTCCTTTTGGATCTGGTCCAGGGGATCTGTTTCGAATCAAGGAGAAAAGCGATTGGGCTCACAATTAATAGCGTGGCCACAATGGTCAAGGTCCAAAATGGGTTTAAATAAACCAGTAAGCCCAAACCCGTCAATAGAAAGAAGGCATCCCGGAGGCCTCTATGAAAGCCATTGCATAGCATATTTCTTACTGACAATTGATCCCCTGAATACCTCAGAAGGTATTTTCCAAATCCATTCTTTTTGTAGTAATCTGAGGTCCATTGAAGCTGCCTTCGGAATAGCCTTTGCATCAAATGAAAATTGAACTTTTCAGCCTTGGTGCGTATCAGCTGCCTCTCCCAAAAATGAAGGAAGAACTTAAGCAGGATGACGAAGCCAAGAATCGCAAAGAATTGTTGCAGCGAGCTAACTCTAAGCCCGAAGTCGGCAAGTAATTCTGATTTGCTGATCGAATTTTGATACATCAGGTCAAAGAACCACCCAGTCATTAGACTGAGGAAAAAGGTACTGACTGCTCCCAACCAACCTATCAGTAGAATTGCTGAAAGTCGACCCCAATGGGCAAACCAATGGCGTTTGAGAGTTTTATTTTTTAACCAGTCCATCGGTGATTTCAGGCAGATAGGAGTTGCATAGGTTTGAGATAGCTAGGGAACTCACCCATACTCAGCTGCTCCAGGTTCAAAATAGGCAAATAGCTATGTTCCTTGTTCTCATCCAGGCATTCCCTTACTTCCTGAACCAAAAGTGGACTAGCTGTAAATATCCCTGCCAAAGCTGTTGCTTGGATGCCCCAGGAGTTTAGAGTATGGACTCCATTCACCGCAGATAAACTATCTCCTGCTGAGAACACGACTTGATGCACCGAATCTATAAATTTGGAATTTTTCAAAAGCATCTTGGTCTCGCGCTGAAGTATGCCGTCTGCTATTTCAATTACCACGTAGTCAGGTCTTTTTTTCAATACATCCCGAAGGAGAGATTCATAAAGACTTAAGAGTTTTTCCTCAGAAATCAGATAGGTGGAAGGATACCCATACCTGGAAAAATCTATTGCTTCACAGGCTCCAAGATCAAAGGCCAGATTGGCATCCTTTGGGTATGCGGTTCCCGTCAGCTTGATGTAAGCCGCTGTATGACCCTTTTTTACAAGACCATTGATGAGGTAGGCTGCCGTGGTTGTTTTTCCACTATCCATAGCTGAGCCCAGCGAAAGCACCACTTTGGTTCTCTTAGCCAGTTCGCCGGTATAGGGAATGAGCTTATCCTCCTTTCGTGCAATGGTATTGGCGATCTGCCCTCTTTCATCTGTGTAAATGCCGATAAGTTCCACTTTGGTAGGTCCTATCTCGTCTAGTCGCTGATGCATGGATTTTACCTGTCCGATCACCCCAGCCCCTCCGAGCATATGAAATTCACCTTTTAGATCATCAGGGACATAGCCTTCAAATTGATTGGTGGCATATCTATTTCCAAAAGCCCCCATGATCAAATCGCCCGGGATCAGGGTTGCGCTTCTCGATCCTGTCTGAATCATTTTATTCTTACCGATTTCGGTCACCATAAAGAGTCCCACATCACCGGCTTTTAAAGTGAAGTTTTGCTCTAATTCATCGATTGTAATTAATTCCATAGGTCTAATTCCATGACAGACCATTCCAATTTTGATTCGAGATTTCATCATTGTTTCTTAGTTAAAAGTTTATTGGTAGAAAATTTTCATTATGCTTGCCCTTGAGCTGGTAGCTGAGGGACATTCCAATCACATGGTAATTGTTAAATGGGCGCTGAATCCGTCCTGTATTTGGGTTTAGGACATTGATTCTATTGGTAGCTGAAACTCCAAGGTTGAACTCATGCTGATTCATGTAATAGAGTGATAATCGAATCGGATCACTGATTTTGAAATTGAAATTTGCCAGTATCCTACCCCGATGAAATCCATTGGCGGGCTTCCGGGCGATTTCTTCTCCTTCATCATTGAAATACCGAATATTTCCACCGCCTATATTGTAAAATAGGCTGTAGGTCAAAGAAGGAGCCACTCCGAGAAACTCTAGCCTTTTGCGAAGACCCAGGCGATTGCTTAGGATTATTCGATGGTCGAATCGGCGCTCTTCTTTGCTATGGGTTTCAAATTGAACGCCACTTCGTAGGACCAATCTCCTGTTTAGCTTTTTCCGGTAGATGGCGTTGACGAAAATCCTGTTGGTCGTGCGATTGGAGGAAGGGATGTTTAGCCAGGCGGTTCCTACCCGCGTACTCCAGGTAGAATTGATTCGGTAGCCGAGACGAATTTGGTACCAGTTGAAATTATTCTTTATCTCATTGGTGATATCTGTCGAATGAAGATATGCCACTCTGGCGTCGAGCTTGTCCGTAAGTGGCATTCCTAGGCTGAAGGTGTTCCAAACTCTGGTCTTCTCTTGAGCCTGTAAGGGATTAGCCAAAAATATGGCGATGGCTAGGAGGCTGATTTTTAAATAGGAGGAGGACATATTCTTGTTTTTATGCCTCTTGGTCGCAGTGGGAAATCAGATTGTAACCAGCCTGCCGAAAAAAATTAGGATTTATCCATCTTTTTTAACCCTCTACCCAACTTAGAAACCAAGGGTCACCGAGCGAAGTCGAGGTGAAGCCAATGAAAATTAGCCTTCTGGCGTCAATGCGGATAATCATATTAAAAAATGGTACTACGACGACTTTAATGAAAAGAACAAAAAAACGAGTTCTATTAAAATCGGTACGGTAACAAATCATTCTACCAACGCAATAGTTTGAATTGGACTGGAATCTTTCGGTTTATGGGGCCCTGCGGGATTTTCGGTTTTGGAATGCTTTGTAAACCCGTTAAGAAAATGACTTGGTCCCGAACTTGCTTCGGGAACCCAGTCATTTTTAGGGTGGCAAAGCAGGACAAAATTCCGCTGTGCACTAGGTTTTAAACATGTAGAAAGCGTCACCAGCGGAAAGAAAAGAACGGGGCCAAGACTTTTGGATACTTTTGGTCTTCAAAAGTATCGAAGGATAACCCATTCGAAGGCTTCGAGTGGTAAACTAAAGCGAAGAGGTTTTAGTCAAGGTTTTTTGTTTTTGGCAAAGCCATTCATTAATCAAAAATTGAGTCTAGACTTCTAGCAGCACTAAAATCAGGATATAACCAAAAAAATAGGTATTTCAGTACTTTCAAACCTCTACTTTCAATAAAACTGAAGCATAAAAAAAATCCGGTAAGTTTCCCTACCGGATTCTTTTCCAGCTGCTGATTTCTCAACCCCATTCCAGGGCTATACCGTAATTTCCGCTAATGAGCAACTCTCAAAGGATTCAACAAAGGCTGAAAAAAGCCTATGAAGCGGCGGAGTATGCCTGGAATACTTCCTTCTCAAGTGCAGCAGGTAGCATGTCAAAAATCACGTGGATGCGATCCTCGTTTCCATCATTCCGCGCTTCGTGCATCTCATTATTGTCAAACCACCACAGTTCGCCCTCTTGCATTCGTACCTCCTCATCCCCGGTTTTCATCCAGGAGCCGAGGCTTGATTTTAGGACTAAATGATAGCGGTTTCGGACCCGATAGTATTCTCCTCGATCGATATGCGGGTAAACCTGCTTACCAGCGGGCAAGCAAACAATCTTTGCCCTTCCCAGGATTTCATTTCTCTCCTTCGCAAATTCCTTTAGAAATTTCACAAATAAAGGATACTGTTTGCTGCCGGATGTCCATCGGCTTTCGTGTACGTCTCGACGCTTTCTATCCCCGATAGCCGATTTTCGCAGGCCTCTCAAAGGAATGGCAAGAGCCTCACGCTGAACCATAATCTTGTCTTGTCGACCCGTAGATCCGGCCCAGGCATTTTCGATGGAAGCTATTTCATCCAGAAATGGCTGGGTTGGGATATGCTGTTTGATAAGCTTGAAGTTTTTCATGGTAATCATTCGATTAAGTTGGAAATAACCTATATGCCTCTAAGTCGAAACAGGCCCATCGAACGTAACCGCTATCTTGAAAAAAAATGATAATTCTTAATCCGGCTATTTTTTGATTTTGTGTAGGTTAGGGTTGTTTAAAAAATGGGGAGGATTTAAATAGTAGAAGCCTAATTCAAGTCTGGGCTAATAACTACATTTAAGTAGTGCTGAAATTGCTTTATTTTCTCAATCTTAAGTTCTTGATTATTAAAGTACGCTTTCACTATTCTAAGTACCTTCCCTTTTTGAGAAAAAGTTTCAGCTAAAATGACATTCTTATCATTTACTAGCTGAAGTTTACATTCATATGGATTTTCACAATAATAGTTTTTATCCAATACTTTAATTTTCAATCCTTCTGAATCCGAAAATCCTTTTTCCTTCAATTCAAATTGAATTTCTACTGGTTTAGACATCCGATATTTTTTCTCCAACTCCTCTCGTAATGATTGTTTATCTTTTTCAATCATTTCGTTGATTCTTCGCTTTTGTTCTTCAGCGGAAAATAATTGGATGGAGATGGTACAGCTTGAAAGTGACAAATCAATAATTGTAGCATCATAGTTATTTGTCAATGGACCAGAAAATCCAAAATCTTGTTTGCCCAGAATATGGGCTTTGATCGATTTAAAAAATTTAGCAGGGACTATACCAAGCTTTCCGGCACCTCCAATAGTTCCTGGGGCATAAATAAAAACTTGATCCATTTCGGGTTTTGTCCACAAGTTTACGTAATCACCTTTCTTGCATCCAGCCAATACTGTCTTATCTAGGTTATTCAAAAGAAAAGAGATTTCCTTTATTTTGGAATTATTAGCCTTTTTAAAGCCAAAGAAGTCAAATAGTCCCATAAAAATTATGGTAAACGGTTTAGCTATGAGATGTTGCGTCCTCGTAGGTCGATATTGTCAACAGGTATTGATGAGCTCAATTTTATTCTGTTTTCGAATTTCGTTCTAATAAACTTAGCAAGCTCTTTGCCCTTTAATTTCTCCGAAGAAGCCAAGTTTCGTACATAAATGCTTTCCTCTTTTTCACCCATTTCATTTCTCAAAATGTGGACTTCTTCGGATGAAGGTTTTACGTTTACAATAAGTAAATCTCCTTTTGGGAACTTTATAAACTCCTTTTCGAGGAAAGTCGAAGAGAAACTATTGCCAAAATACTCCGAAACTTTAGTATCAAAGAATTTTGCAAACTCATCTCTATTTTGATTCTTTTTAAAGGAATTATAATCTTGCTCTAAACCAAAGATTTCTTGATCGTCTTTTACTCCAATTATGAGTGTGCCGCCATTTGTATTAGCAAAAGCACATATTGTTTTCAGGCAACTATGAATAAGTATTTTATCAATGTTTGCTACATTTTGACTTTCTTTATGAATTCTTTGAATTGAATACTCAATTTTTTTCTTTTTTTCTTCTGATTTGGATTATAATTCAAGGAAATCTATCTTACTCCAAGTAGGGAAGTGTTAATTTTCCGGATTTAAACCAAGAACATTGATTTAGGAGTACGTGAAAGGCTTTAGGAGTTTCCAATCCGATTTTCTAAAGAACTCATTTGGGCGAATTGTATTTTACATTATTCAGATCAAATTTAAAAATACTAGAGTATTTGGCGTAGAAATATTCCCAAAATGAATCATTTTTTAGACTTTCTAGGCAATGAGGCTACCTCAATAAAGTAGATTTTATGTTTCATTCAATTCACTTATAGACGCATAGCTGACTTTATTTCAAATACCTCTAATTTGTGTGGTTTTTCATACCAAAAAGAAAGCCTCATACTTTTAAAGTGTTGCGTAAGGATTGACTTAGGGTGTTTAAAAGTCGATATTCCTGTGAATTCTATCGAAATTTTTTTGATATATAGAAGGTAAGACCAATACAATTATTAGGCGAAAAGCAGATTTTAGCAGAAAGTGGGGGGGGGGCATACTCGTAATCATGCATCACAGCCTCTGGCGAATCTCCCTTGTGTCGATTTCGAATTCTAGGGTTCTCTTCCCCAATAATTTGTAGTTGCTTCCTCAATGGCATAAAACATTCATGAAGATAGAGGAAATTCACCCACAGCCATGAAAGTCGTTAAATGTAGTAACCAAACTCATTTACGATATGGCAACAGTAGAATTTCCTCAGATAATTGAACGTGGCTGCGGTCTTGATGTTCATCGTGACACAGTAGTTGCATCCATAGCTGGAATAGGTATTCAGGAAGAGACCCAAACCTTCAGCACTTTTACCACTGATCTGGAACAGCTGATTGGGTGGCTTCAAAACCACGGGGTCACCCACGTGGCCATGGAGAGCACCGGTGTGTATTGGAAGCCGGTCTATTATATACTAGAGGGCTATTTTGAACTTCTGGTCGTGAATGCCAGGCATATCAAAAATGTTCCCGGTCATAAAACCGACAAGAAAGATTCTGAATGGATTGTAAAGCTCCTGCTCAGTGGGCTGCTCAAGTCCAGCTTTGTGCCGGAGGTGACTGTCCGGTTTATCAGAACACTGTTCAGACACCGCAAAAAGTTCATCAATCAACGAAGCCGGGCGAAAAACAGGCTTCAGAATATCTTGGAAGATGCCAACATCAAGCTCTCCAGTGTGGTTAGCGACGTGTTTTCCAAAACAGGGGTGGCTATCATAGAGCAGCTGTTGGCAGGAGTTGCTGACCCCTGGCAATTGGCCAATCAGGCTAGGGGGTCCCTTGTCCGAAAAAAAGAGGAGTTGGCCAAATCGCTCCATGGCAGGTTTTCTGAACAGCACCGTTTCATGCTTAGGATGCTGATGAACAGTATTCTAGATCAAAACCGCTCCATTGAAGAGGTGGAAAACAAACTCGATGATTTAGTCAGGCCCTTTGAACAGGAGCTGGAATTGCTTCAGACCATCCCAGGAATTTCCAGAATTGCCGCCGTTGGGATCATCTCAGAGATAGGTGTTGATATGGATCAATTTGTTTCTGCCAAGCATCTTGCCTCCTGGGCTGGAGTCTGTCCGGGCAACAATGAGAGTGCAGGCAAAAAAATGTCCTCTCGGGTCACTCAGGGAAATAAGTACCTCAAGACAATTTTGATAGAGGCTGCCTGGGCTTCCAGTCATACGCTCAATACTTATCTTTCTTTCAGGTACTATAGCATATCCAAACGAAGGGGAAAGAAAAAGGCTGCCATGGCAATAGGACATGATATACTAAACGCTGCCTACCACATCCTAAGGGATAAAACCCCTTACAGAGAACCAAGGCTAAGGCAGGACATCATTGAACAACGAAGAAAATCAGAGCTGGAACGTCTGGAAAGACGGATCCAAAAACTAAAAACATTAGCGTCCAATTAAAAAAGATCGTCTTTTTTTTGGTGGACTATACCCCGTGCATAAAACTGATATCAGACGCTAAGCACCCACAGCTGTTGCCATAGAGCACGTAGAAAAAATTTTTCTCTCAAGAAAAACTTAGGCCGATCCTGATATCCTGGAATTCCTTTGGGGTAATTGTTGAGACTTTCAGAAAAAAAAAGCGCCTAAATGTTAAAATTTCGACGCTTAGCAGAGAGTGGGGGATTCGAACCCCCGGTACGGTTTGACCCGTACGACAGTTTAGCAAACTGCTGGTTTAAGCCACTCACCCAACTCTCTTAATATTATTTTATGGGATCGTACGCCAGTTTATCCGCCGCGGCAGATGGTTTAAGCCACTCACCCCATTCTTTTTCTGTTATACTTTCCCAGAGTCTTCAGTCCAATTTTGAAATTCTTTCTTCGATGGAGTACCTCTGACACTCAAACAAAGCCCTTTTAGCTTGTTAGCGGTTGCAAATATAATTCAATTGAAAAGACTTTCACAAGTTTATTTCAAGGGGAAATATCCCTGAAACAAGAATTATTTCACACTTAGATTCAGGGTGCTTGGAAATCTGACACTTATCTTCATAATAAATTAAAAATACCCACTTTATGGTATTTTTTTCACTTAGCCGGTTTTCTATATTTGATCAAATTATTTTTCAATGATTATACAAACAAACAAAGCTGAGTACTTGATTTCAGGCTTGCCCGAAAGAAAAGATTTCATTTCTATAAAATCTAATAACCGTGCGGAGTTGGCCAGACTTTTTGGATCTGAAAAGGTGAAACAGTCTCAAGAGGCTCAGTGGAGATTTGAGGTTTATTCCTGCCGGCAGGAATTTGCCAATTCTTTAATCTTGCTTGTAAAGGAGATTGACTACATTGATTTCCATGAATTGGAAAAATTTATCTAAAAAAAATCACTTTTTTTTCAGAACTCTTTTTTTTGACAAAAAGCATTTTTAGTAAGAGTTCTTGCTTTTTCTTTTATTGAAACGAATAAGCTTTTGATAATCAGTTGTTTTCAAAATTTTGTTTACAAAAAGCTCTGTTTTTTTTATAAAAATTTTTATTCACTTTCGGGTATATAATCTGAATTCAACACTCCAAAAAATTGGTAAGCCTGACCACAGACAGTAGTTTAATCCCTGATTTCATCAAAAAATCAGACTTCTTTTTCTGCACGATTCTCGATGTGGACGGAAGAATCTCTGATTTAAATCCAGCGATTGAAAATCATGGAATTACCAGAAATAGCCTTCTTTCGGACTATTTAAGAGATGATTCTTCGGAGGCACTTTTGGAGACATTGAATGCCTTGATGGCAAATCCGAAACGTAAGGAATCCATTATTCTTTTTTGGAAGGATGAAAAAATTCAACCAATCCGTTGGGAGTTTTCCATGCTTATCGATGATCAAAATGATCCAATCGGATTGGTTGGCTTGGGTGTTTCATTGAACCTGCACCATTCTGATTTATCATTATTCAATCTTCTGGATTTACTGAATTCGGTAAAGATCACGCTGTCAGAAGATTTTAAAATTGTAGAAGTCGAAGGATCAATTGATGATGCCTTTGGTGTGTGTCAAACTGACCTGGAAGGAAATTGCCTATTTGACTATTTTGATTTTTCAGATGAAATAATCAATTCTATTCAAGCTGAAAAATGGGATAGCCCATGGAAGGTGTTCAAGCTTTCAAATAATTTGAGTTTGATCTTTTTGAAGCAAAATGACACTGTAGTTCTATTTATGCAGGCTAATAGTCTTTCAAGGATTGATAGCTCGAGAAATGAATCTTGGGATAGGGATTTATTGGAATTGATGCCAGGGCCAGTATGGTTGGTAGACGAGGGCTTGAATCTTATTCAATTAAATAGTGAGGCTGAAGACCTAATTTCTATCAGCTCTGGAAGAAAGCCAAAAATTGGAGAATTAATCGATTGGTCGCAAAAGCCTGTTTTTTATGAAAAATTTCATAAGAAATTATCTCAGGGATTAGATTCTCAAATTGATTGGTCTATTGAGGTAGATGACAAACATCTTTTTTATCAATTGCGAATAAAAGCATTTCATAGACCGGGAGTCTTTTTGGTTCAGGGCTTTGAGTTAAGCAAAATGCGTAAACAGATTCAACTTTTACAGGAAGAGAATAAACTTCTTCGTGAGTTGGTCTTGAAGCCTTCCCATATTCTCAGATCTCCTCTTTCGTCCATGTTGGGGCTATTGGATTTGATTGACGAGGGAAAACTCGACTCCGAAAACAAGAAGTACTTTAAATACATGAAGCCATTGGCCAAAGAATTGGATCATGAGATTCGAGTATCTGCTGAAAGAGCTTCTAGGTTTGACTAGTAAAGGTTTTCTACACCTAGGATGGACAAGCGCGCTGGAATGTCGTAAATACCCGCTAGCGTAACTCTCTCTGAACTATACCAGGCATTTCCGTCCTCCCGAAAGACAATTCCTTCGGTCAGTCCCATTGGAAAAACTTCTATCTGAATTCTCTTGATGTCTTTTGTTAGCCCATTTTCTTCAAAACCATCCACTAGCCAGACGAATCCTTCAAGCGGTATTTTATAGCCTATAAAGATGATTTTCCCAGTTTGGGCATGAATGCTTGCCCCTGTGACTAGGCCATCTGTCGGTAAAGTTTCAATCAATTCAGTAGCATAATCTCCCGGGATAGCCGGTATCCGGTGATAATCGGAGTCATCTCTTCCCCTGTTTTTGGTAAAAATGTGCAGCTGATTATCAGCAAAAATAAAAGCTTCGCAATCAAAACGGTGATTTTCCCGAGGACTAAAATCCTGCTGGTTCGGGTAATTAAATGTGATTCTTTCAGCTGCTACAGTTTCTTCATTCAGGACATCTTCCCAATTCACTCGATAAATAATCAAATCTTTTCTAGCCCCTAGATTATTTCCAAAATCCCCAATAAATAGGTGTTGATCGCTTTGTGCTAAGCTCTCCCAATCTACATTTGTGGCATTTTCCACAGTGATTTTCCTGAGGATTGCTCCCGTTAAAGGATTCAATTCGATGATTTGATTTGGATTGTCTCCATCGTTAATTGCAAAAAGTCGATTCTGATAGAAAGCCAAACCAGAGATTTCATCGAGTTCTTCATCAAGGGTATTTAGTGGTGTGGGAATGAGGGACCAAGGGAAGCCATCCGTGTTTAATTTGATTTTTCTTTCGTATAAACCCGGGACCGAAACGGGATACTCGATGGAGTAATTTTCTGAAGATTCTGGCTTGTGAAATTGGATCAGGTGGTCAATTGAACCCGGCAAAGGGACTTTGATTTTTAATAGCTCTTCGGAATTCAAATAGGCTTGAAAGCTGCCCTCATAGGAAAATAGGTTTTTTTCAAAGGGAGCAATTACTCGGGGAGTGGCTAAATCAAAGTTTGCACTGACTTTGAGTTGCTCACTGAGTCCCGATACTTGTAAGCGGATAGTTTCTGTAGAGTTTTTTAATTCAAATTCACCCAGAATATCTACTGGAAGAGGCTCGGAGAATTCAGGGATTTCTGCGGATCGATAGTGGTAACTGTATTTCCCAAAAGGGAGTGAAATAGGGGAAGAAATAGGCGATTCATTTGGGGTCAAAGTGATGATTTGAGAAGCCTGATTTTCAAGGTTTTTGATTTCCAATCCCCATGTTTCTGCAAACCTTTGCTTGCCCGAATATTGGCCATTCAAAAGATCAATTCCTTCAAAGGATACTAAGGATTGATCTTCTTCAATCGGAGGATTGGGAATGGGATTTGGATCCTCTTTAGGATTGCACGCCCAAAAAACTAAATAAAACAGAATAAAAAACTGTCTGATTTTCATACAGATATCGCTAGCCAATAAATCTTAAATGCTAAAGTACGAATTCTAAACAATGGGATTCAACAGTAAGTTGCCTAAGAAATTCCAAGACAATGAAAGAGCTTCTAGAAAATATCAAGAGAAACGGTAATGGGAATGGCAATGGTCGGAGAGAGGCTTCTTCGAGAAAAGAGAATCCTCTTTTGATTAAAGATGCCCTTTTTGTCCGTCAAGAAGGTACTCTGGTGAAAGTTAAGTATGAAGATATCCTGTGGCTGAAAGGTGACGGAAATTACACGACTCTAGTCACCAGAAATTTTGTGATTTCTGTACGGAATATCCTCAAAGATTTCGAAGATGCTTTGCCAAAAGATCAGTTTATGCGAGTTCATAAAAGCTATATGGTTCGCTTAGATGAAATATCTGTGATTTCCACCCGGGAGGTGAAAATTGAAGAGGATATGGTTCCGGTAGGACGTACTTATTATCAGCGTTTGATTGATGGAATTCAGCGTCTGTCGAGTGAATAATTATTTATTTATTGATCCAAAGCAAACTACTATCACCATAACTCAAAAAGCGATAATCATTATCTAAGGCTTCCTGATAGACTTTTTTCCAATCATCGCCAATCAAAGAGCCGATCAATAGCATCAAAGTGGTCCCCGGTTGATGGAAATTCGTGATCAATCCGTCGATCATTTGAAACTGATATCCGGGGAAAATGAAAATTTCTGTTTCGCCCATGATTTCTACTTTTCCTTCTGCCTCCATTTGATTCAAAACTGCTTGAAGGGATTCATTCTTTGAAGGCAGACTCTCTCTTGTATCATAGGGAATCAACTTAGCGACTTGAAAAGCAGTGCCCTTGTTTTCCAAAAGCTGGACCCCATACCAATACAGGCTTTCAAGTGTACGGACTGAGGTGGTACCCACTGCCACAATTGGGCCTTCCTGATTCAAAAGCTTTTCAATGGTTGATTTTTGAAGGTGAATTTGCTCACTGTGCATAGGATGGGCAGTCACATCATCCACTTTGATAGGCTGAAAGGTCCCTGCACTCACGTGTAATGTAACTTGAGCTTCTTGGATTCCCTTTTTGCGAAGATTTTTAAAAACTTCTTCAGTAAAATGAAGTCCGGCAGTCGGTGCCGCTACAGCTCCTTCCTTTTCTGAATAGACCGTTTGGTAGCGGTCCTTGTCACTTTCTTCCGCTTTTCGATTGAGATAAGGAGGAAGGGGGACTTCCCCGCTTGATTCGACGATGTCTACAAAAGGTACACTTTCGCTATTCCAATCGAATTCTACCCATTTATTCTCTTTATCCACCAATTTGGCTTCTAAGACCACTTTTTGGCCTTGGATTTCTATCACACCTTTTAGAATCTCACCGCTTTTCCACTTTTTGGCATTACCTATCATGGTTTGCCAAGTCACTGGCTGGGTCGAAAGCATGATCTCGGGAATCACTGTGGTAGGCTGAACGGGGTTGAGTAGAAATATTTCTATGCGAGCTCCCGTCTCCCGTTGAAAGATCAGTCGTGCGGGTATCACCTTGGTATCATTGTACACAAGCAAGGTTCCTTTATCCAAAAAATCAGGTAAATCAAAAAAATGATGATGGGAAATCTTTCCTGATTGGTAATGAAGTAGCTTGGAAGAATCCCGTTTTTCAAGTGGATACTTGGCGATTCGCTCTTCAGGAAGCGTATATTCGTATTCTTGGAGGTTTACTTTTTGCACGATTTCAATCAATTTGGCCGCAAATATAGTTCATACTTTCAAACTCATTTAATACCCATTCGTTTCCATGATTTTAAAATTTCAGCTCATACCCCGCACTTTGAAATTTAGATTTGACGCAGGAACCTCCCGAGGGGTACTGAAGACCCGCAATATTTGGTGGATCAAGGCTGTAAATTCAAAGGATTCCAGAATAGGCTGGGGAGAGGCTGCTCCACTGGTAAGGCTGAGTGTTGATGATAGACCGGATTTTGAGGCAAAGGTGCAGGATTTCTTAAATGAGTTTTCAACCTATGATTTTCCTGAGGAGCAAGAATCCTTGTTGGCCTTTATAAAGGATATCGTTCCTTCCGACTTTCCTTCTCTTCGATTTGGCCTGGAGATGGCTATCATGGACCTTTTGCAGGATGGAGAAAAGCGGTTTTTCCCAAACAACTTCTACGATGGGCAAAAGCCGATTCCGATCAACGGCTTGATTTGGATGGGAGATAGAGAGTTTATGCGAGAGCAAATTGATGCCAAAATCAGTCAAGGTTTCACTTGTATCAAAATGAAAATCGGAGCTATCGATTTTGAGCAGGAATTGGAATTGCTTCGCTATATCCGGGAACGCTTCTCTGAGGATGAATTGACCCTTCGAGTGGATGCAAATGGCGCTTTTAGTGCCATGGAGGCTATTTCCAAGCTCGAGCGATTGGCAGAGCTAGGGATCCATAGCATAGAGCAACCCATCGCAGCAGGGCAATGGGCAGAGATGTCAAAGCTTTGTGCCAAGACCCCACTACCCATAGCACTAGATGAGGAATTGATAGGAATTCGGGATAAAGGATTGCTTTTAGACCATATTAAACCACAGCATATTATTTTAAAACCAACTCTGATTGGTGGCTTTTTGGAGTCGGAAGAGTGGATAGAAGAGGCAAAAAAACGAGCGATTGGTTGGTGGATGACTTCTGCTTTGGAAAGCAATATCGGTCTGAATGCGATCGCACAATTAGCTTCGAAATTCAATCCGAGGGTACCTCAGGGCCTAGGTACCGGTCAGCTTTACCACAATAATCTAAACTCACCGCTGGTAATTTCTGCTGGACATATCCGCTACCAAAAGGATTTGAGTTGGGAAGAGCCTCATTAATTTTCTACTGAGAATAAATATACTGGCTTTGGCGCTGATACTTTAATAGAGGTAGGAGTGAGGATGCCATTTTCGATATTTCGCTCGAAAACAACGACATCTTCTGAGGCCTGATGCGCTACCAAAAGGTATTTTTCATCGGCTGTCAGTGAAAAGTTTCTGGGCATATTCCCACCACTTGAAATATGCTGCACCGTTTCAAATGGACCTTCTTCGGTCTTTGCAAAGACAGAAATTGTATTCGCGTCACCACGGTTGGAGGCGTAGATGAATTTTCCATTTTTTGAAACTCGAACTTCCGCTGCTCCCACAGCTCCTTTAAAGTTTGGTTCTAAAAGTGACAGCTTTTGCTGACTGGTGAGGTTTCCATCCTGAAAAGCAAAAACCTCTAAAGTGGCAGTCAGTTCTTGAACCACATAAACTTCATCTCCATTTGGGGAAAATACCAAGTGTCGAGGGCCATCTCCAGGAGTCATGGCCGTTTTTGACAAAAGGCTGACTGGCTCCGGATTATTTCTGTCAATTTGATAGGTATAAATGTGATCGGTTCCCAAATCAGCAACAAGCAAAAATCTCCCATCAGGGCTGAAATTTGCACTATGAACATGAGCAGATTCCTGTCTGCTTTGGTTGATACTGTTACCAGAGTGTTGGATCGATTGAAGGTATTCTAAGCGCCCTTTGGGAGCTAATCGGTAAATGGAAAAATTTCCACCGCTGTAATTACTGACGGCCAAAATCCCATCTTTCTCTGCAATATGACAGGGATGTGCTCCTCTGCTGAATAGGCTGTCGATCTGAAAAAGCTGCGATTTTTCTTCGTTCCAGCTGAAAGACTTTAAAGCCCCATTTTCATTTTCTTCTACAGAAAAAACAAATTCTCCAGATTCAAGAACAAAAGAGGGATTACTGACTCCCGGTGCAATCGTCTTATAAGCAATTGCCTGATCTTCTGGATTGAAGCTCAATAATCCGATCCCTTCTTCTGAACTATCTGTATAACTGCCTACTAGAAAGTTATATTTCATACTTTTTTCAATTTCGATTTTTGATTCCTCTGCACAGGAAAAAGTCGCTAAGATTAAGGAGGCTACTAAGATGTTTTTCATCTGGGAAAGTACGAAAAAAGTAAATAATCGAAAGGAGCTTTGCTCGGCTGATTAATGCTAAATAAATCGACTTTGGAATTGATGAATTGGTAAAAATTTAGCCAAAAAGCAGAAAAATTCGTAATTTGAGCAAGCTTTACAAACCAAATAATATGCAAACACCCTACGAGACTGAAGTTGCCAAGCGATTTACTATTTATAATTCACTTTTTCTGGATCTTCCTTTTGATCATATTTTTCGAACAGGCACTATGCTTCCTTTATTGGCAACTTCCTGTACGAAAGGTTTTGAAGAAGGTAAATCTCCCCGAGCAATCATAGAGGGATTTTTCAAGGAGATGATGCCAAATAATTCTGAGAAAGAACGCAGCGATCTCCTTTTCCAAATGATTCAGTACGTAGAGCGTCAGGTGGTTTTATTTGATTCCATCGAAGATGCAGCTTATGAAAAAATCAATGATTTGGGAGGAAAAGGATCGATCAAAGCCTTGATTACAAGGGCAGAGGGCGACCGGAAAAAAGAAGCTTTAATTGAAAAGTTAAAGACTTTTTCCGTGCGTTTGACTTTGACAGCCCACCCAACACAATTTTACCCCGGGAATGTTCTTGGAATTATCACGGATCTGGAAGATGCTATCCGACATGATGATATTGGCCGTATCAACTTGCTTCTGCAGCAGCTGGGTAAAACTGGCTTTATCAATCGGGAAAAGCCATCTCCTTTTGATGAAGCAGTGAGCTTGATTTGGTATCTTGAAAACGTCTTTTACCAAAGCATTTCTGATATCATGATTCGTCTGCTAAAAAGCCTGGAGCAACCTCTACATACTTGGGAAAACCCGGGTTTATTGAAAATTGGGTTTTGGCCGGGAGGTGATAGGGATGGGAATCCATTTGTCACCCACGAGACTACGCTCAAAGTAGCCGAAAGATTAAAAAAATGGATTCTTCGCTGTTATTATCGAGATCTTAGAAAACTCCGACGCCGACTGACTTTCAAACATGTGGAGGAGGTAATGCTCCGGGTAGAGCGCGGTATTTATGTGACCTTATTTGAAGAAAAACCGATATATAACAGTGCCGAGGAGCTTTTAGGAGAATTGCTGACTGCAAGAGAAGCGCTGATCAAATATCATGATGGGCTATTTTTGGAGCTTCTGGATGAATTCATCTTGAAGGTTCGGATTTTCGGTTTTCATTTTTCCTACATGGATATGCGGCAAGATAGCCGTAAGCATGATGGACTTTGGGACGAACTTTTACAAATTGAGGGGCAATCTTGGGAGGAAGATGAAAAGGCTCAAATTGACCAAATTTTATCATTAAAATCCCTGCCAAAAGTAGAGAAGTTCAAAGATGAGTTTCATCAGGAAATGCTTAGTTCTATTCAAAGTATTGGTACCATTCAAGACAGGAATGGTCAGGATGCCTTACACCGATATATCATTTCCAACTGTCAATCAGTAAAACATCTTTTGGAGGTTTTTCAACTGACCAAACTTAGTCTTGACTCAGATGATAAAGGGATGAATTTGGATATTGTGCCTCTTTTTGAAACAGTCGATGATTTAGCAGCGGCACCGGAAATTATGTCTTTCCTTTATAAACTTCCTGTCTATCAAAAACACCTTCAACACAGAGGAAATAAGCAAACGATCATGTTGGGCTTTTCGGACGGAACCAAAGACGGTGGCTATCTCAAGGCCAATTGGTCTATCTTGAGAGCAAAAGAGGAAATGACTCGGGTTTCCCGGGAAAATGGCATTGAAGTAGTCTTTTTTGACGGGCGTGGTGGACCGCCAGCCCGAGGAGGAGGTAATATGCATAATTTCTATGCTTCCCTTGGAGAGCGGGTAGAAAATGCAGAAATCCAAGTGACGATTCAGGGTCAAACCATCTCGGCCAATTATGGAAAGCAGGCTTCTTGCGTTTACAATTTTGAGCAATTATTAAGTGCAGGTTTGGAAAACCACCTGTACTCAGATGAAGAGCGAAACCTTTCAGAAAGCCAGCGTGTACTTATTTCAGAGCTAGCTGATAGAGGCTATGAAGCCTACAAAGAATTTAAAAACCATCCCAAGTTTGTACCATATCTAGAGCATGTGACCCCGCTCAAGTTTTTTGGAATGACCAATATTGGTTCAAGACCTTTGAAGCGGGGCAAATCAGATGGATTGAAATTTGAAGACCTTCGTGCTATTCCCTTTGTGGGTTCTTGGGCGCAGATGAAGCAGAATATTCCTGGATTCTACGGTGTAGGAGCGGCGATTTCTGAATTGGAAGGTCAGGGTAGAATTGCTGAGCTCAGAGATTTATATCAGCGCAGTTTATTCTTCAGGACTCTGCTAGGTAACTCTATGCAATCTTTGAACAAATGCTTTTACCCCGCTACTGCTTACCTTAAAGAGAATAAGGATTATGGTGAATTTTGGGAACTCATGTACGAGGAATATCAGCGATCTATCGCTGCTATCAAGCAAGTGGCTGAGATGGAAGAGCTAATGAGAGACAATCCGGTGAGCCGCACATCCATTTCCATCCGTGAGCGAATAGTCTTGCCCCTAATCACCATTCAGCAATATGCTATTCAAACCATGCTCGAAGAGGGTAAAGATGATAAAACGCTTCAAAAATTGATTTTGCGAAGCATGTTTGGAATCATCAATGCAGCACGAAATGCAGCTTAAAAAAAGAAAGCTCCGCAAGGAGCTTTCTTTACCATGTCTTGATCAACTAAACTATAAGAAAAGCCTTACTCTCCGTATGAGCAGCAAAACCTTAATGCGACATAGTTACATCAGATACTACAGAAAACAGTTTTGGGTTCCGGCTTTTGGGATTTTTATGATTTCAGGGCTTTTTTCCTGTCCATCGGTTTAATTTCAGGATTAAAAAGAAGTACTCGTTTTCGAACAGAAATGGCTTTTGTAGCCACTTCGTACGCTTTTTTTGAAGCGGTCACAAGGTTTTTTTAAACTAGGCCAAATGCAAACCTATCAGGCTTCCAGAAAGGAAATGAATATTTTGTAATTTCCATTTTCCAAAAAATTAAAGCCATGAATCATCTCGAAACAAGTTACCAATCCCCAGATGGAGTGAAACTTTATCTTCAGGCCTGGATGCCAGATCAACCCAAAGCGGCTTTATTGCTTATTCATGGTCTTGGTGAGCACAGCGGAAGATATGAATCTTTGGTAAATGGGCTAGGAGAGCTGGGTGTGGCAGTTTTTACCTTTGATGGAAGAGGTCATGGAAAGTCAGATCTTCCCAGTCCCAGTGCTTATTTTGATTCTTATCAGACTTATTTGGAAGATATTCATGCCTTGTATGGGAAAGTGAAGGCCTATGCGCCCGGTGTTCCAACTTTTATCTTCGGACATAGCATGGGTGGGGGATTGGCGGCAGCCTATGCACTAAGGTATAAACCTGAAACCAACGGGGTTATTCTATCAGCTCCAGCTATCAAGGAAGCTGCTGGTACCTCGCCGCTTTTGGTAGCGATTTCTGGAATCTTGAATAAAATCGCCCCAAAACTGAAAGCCTTGGCATTAGATATTGAGGGTGTTTCTCGGATTCCCGAGGAGGTAGAAAAATACAAAAAGGATCCCTTGGTTTATCAGGATAAAATCCCTGTTAGGACAGGTTACGAACTGCTTCAAATGATGCGGTATATTCAATCTAATGCTAGTGAATTCGATTTTCCTTTTTTGATTATGCATGGGACAGCAGACCGGCTGACCAATCCTGAGGGCTCGCGCTTACTTTATGATAATTCACCTTCACAGGATAAAAGTCATCAGATTTTTGAAGGGGCTTATCATGAATTGCTCAATGATTTGGACAGAGAAGAGGTATTGACGTTGATTTTGGAGTGGGTAAGACAAAGAGTTTGAAATTAAGACAACATGAAGTGGTCAATTGTTTTTTTCTAAAGACAAGGATTTTCAGTCCTGTGATACTTTCGTGATCTTTTGGGGTTATTTTTCGGCTCATTCCGAAAATATGAAAAAGATACTTATCGTAGAAGATGATCCCAATATCAATGAATTGCTTCAGCTTCACTTAAAGGATGATGGTTATGCAGTGCAGGTGACTGATAATGGTAAAAAAGGCTTCGAATTGGCCCAAAAAGGGGAATTCGATCTAATTATTTTAGATGTGATGCTTCCTGAGATGAATGGGATTCAGATCTGTCAACGGCTCCGTGCTTTGGAAATTTTTACTCCAATCCTGATGCTAACAGCCAAATCAGAGGAAATTGACAAAGTCATGGGGCTGGAGTCTGGAGCAGACGATTATTTGACCAAACCCTTTAAAATCCGGGAATTTCTAGCTCGGGTTAAGGCAATTCTTCGTAGACAGGAGATCCAGCTTTTAGCATTAAAAAAAGAAAAAACGCTCATTTATCAGGGGCTGTTAGAAATCGATATAGAAAAACGAAAAGTTCAATTTGATCAAAAAAGAGTAGAGCTGACTCCAAAAGAGTTTGACCTTTTGTATCTCATGGCAAAAAATCCCGGGAGAAGCTATTCCAGAGGGGAGCTGCTGGAATTGATTTGGGGCTATGATTTCAGTGGGTATGAACATACTGTGAATGCACATATTAATCGCCTTCGATCCAAAATCGAATCGGATCCAAACAATCCTTCCTACATCTTAACTACTTGGGGCGTAGGCTATCGCTTCAATGACGAACTCTAACCCCCGAAAATTATGAAAAGTCTTTATTGGAGATTATCGCTTTCCCTAATTCTGGTATTACTCTTGGTTGGAGCTTCATATATCCTGATTACTGCTAAAAATGCCCAGCGCTATTTTCAGGAAACTACCCAAAAACTCAATGCGGAAGTGGCTTCTTATTTAATCAAGGAAGTCAACCCCTTTCAAGATGGCAAAATTGACGAAGAGGCCTTAGGAGTCATTATGCATTCCATGATGGCCGTTAATCCTGGAATCGAGGTGTATTTGTTGAATCCGAAAGGGGAGATATTATCCTATGTAGTGTTGGATCAATTGGTCAAGCTGAAGGCTGTTGATATAGAACCAGTGGAACAATTTATTTCTGAAGGAGGAAGCGAATTTGTTTTGGGTGATAATCCGAGAAATCCCGGTACAACTTCAGTGTTTTCCGCAGCGCCAGTTTATGAAAATGGGGAACTCCAAGGTTATGTCTACATTACCTTGGAAAGTGAAAAATTCGATACTATCAGCTCCGATTTATTGGGTTCTTATTGGCTAGGACTGACGCTGAACTCCATCCTCATCACCTTGATCGTAGGTCTTTTAATTGGCTTGGTTTTGATAGCTTGGTGGACTAGACACCTTCGAAAAGTAGTCGTGGCAGTGGAAGCATTCAAAGAAGGAGATATGCAAGCCAGAGTGCCTCAGTCTACCTCCAATTCTGATTTGGCTTTGCTAGGCAAAACCTTTAATTCCATGGCAGATACCATTCTGGATAATATTGAGGAACTCAAAAATGTAGATGCGCTTCGTCGGGAATTGATCGCCAATGTATCCCATGACTTGCGAAATCCTCTGGCGATTATTAATGGCTATGTGGAAACCCTTCAGATTCGGGATGAAAAATTGACCCCGGATGAAAAGCGTGGTTATTACAAAATTATTCTCAATTCGGTTGATAAATTGACCAAACTGGTAACGGATCTATTTGACCTTTCCAAACTGGAGTCGGGACAAATGCAGGTAAAAAAGGAGAAGTTGAAAATCCAGGAATTATTGGTGGATTCCAGTTTGAAATACGAACTCTTAGCCCAATCCAAAGATATTGCTATCAGTTCCAGTATCTGTGCGAATTTGCCTTTTGTGGAGGCTGATTTGTATTTGATTGACCGAGTGATTCAGAATTTATTGGATAATGCTGTGAAGTACACACCGGATCATGGCCATATCGAATTGGAAGCCTGCAGTGCACCGGGTGGAGTGAAAATCCGGGTAAAAAACTCCGGTGAAGGAATCCCAAAGGAAGATTTGGATTCCATTTTTGACCGGTATTACAAAGTAGATAAAGACATGAAGGGAATTGAAGGTTCAGGACTTGGCCTGGCTATCGTTCGAAAAATACTGGAAATCCACGGCTCCGAAATCCACATTTCATCTGACTCCGAGAGTTACACAGAATTTGAATTTGTTTTGCCTGCATAAAGTCTTTTAAAAAAATAAAAAAGCCTCTGTTCAATCTAAACGGATGCTTTTTGGCTAGGAGATGATTTAAAACTTTTGTCATTCCATAAGTGCAAAACCAAAAGGGATTCCAGCGGCTCCACACCAAATAATTCCATAGGTAAATTTTTCATCTGGCATTCCCGGAAGGGAAAAAAAGTGCTCTCCAGATTTTCCCACAATCGATACCAATTGAAAGGTGGAGGCATTATTTAGGTTTAGAGATTGACTGGTAGAAAGGTAAACAGTCACTGTACCTGTGCTGAATTTTGTTGTAAAATCATCTGATAACCGAATGAAAAACTTATTCTCATCATCCTGGATCAATTGCACCATGCCACGGGTATTAGTTGAACTTTGAGCACTAAGCGTTCCAGTTCTCAAAATCTCAAAGTTTTCACCGACTTGATTAGAGTCGTCGGGGGGAATGGGCTCCATGGATTCTGAGGAACAGGAAAGGATCAAGGAAAGGAAGGAGACTACAAATATTTGAATTAGAGTTTTCATAAGTTGGGAGTTTTGAGTTGATGAATATTTCGGAAAAGAATTCTTCCCCGGCTGTAATTGATTTTATTTTGGGCTTTTAAGCCAGAAAGGATAGTCGTTACAGTCTGACGGCTGGTATCCGTCAACTTGGCAAGTTCTTCATGTGTTAAAGGGAGTTTGAGGAGGGTTTCATCCCCGTATTTTTCTCCAAACCGCTCTCCAAGATCTTTTAGCACAGAGATGATTCTGAATTCTGCATCTTGGAACAACATCCGCTCCAGTCGAAGCCTTGCAGTGTGGATTTCTTCCTGTAAAGTTTGAATGATCCGCATTAGCTTTAAGTTGGGATGTTCCTCCATTTGTATTTTCTCTACTAGCGTGTTGTCTTCCATGGCAAATGCTGAATAGGAGAGTCTTTTCTCTGTATGCTCTTCATGAAATTCGCCCAGAAATTCACCCTGATCTTTGATAGAGAGTAGTGTGCTATTTCCGGATTCTTGGTAGCGGACAGTTTTGACCAAGCCGGATTTAATGAGAAAATAGCCTTGGAAGAGTTTTCCCTGCCCCAATATCTGCTCTCCTTTTTGAAATCGAAGAAGCTGAGGGAAATTGGGTTGAGTAAAGGATTTGTCTGCTTTATTCATTGGTTTTGGGTTTTACTTGATAATAGATTCCAATCGAAAAAGTAGCTGCCGAATAGAGATTTTTCCGTGAGTAAAGGAAATCGGCAAAGTTTCTATAGTTCAGAGAAAGATGAAAATCTTGATAAACCGGTACCGATGCACCAAAACTGTAGCTGGTATATTCCGTACCGTCTCCCCGAACAAAGTCCGTTGCTACCAAGACATCATCTACTGAATTGAGCCCCTGGAGTCGGCCATTGACCCAGACTTTCCCTGCGATTTGATAGCCTAGTTCGATTCCGATCGCAACTTGGTCTGAGAAGGATACATTTTCATAGGAAGTCCTGAAATTGTAGGAACCGAAAATGCTTCCATATAGTGGTATATTAGGCAAGGCAAAAGAGGTTGAAAGGGTTGTCCATACATTAAATTCTCCATCTCCTGAAGGCAGATTGATGGATTCAAAGTCGTTGAGAGTACTTTGGGCAAAATTGTTAGCACGACCAATTGGGATTTCCGGAGCGATAGAAATGGCCAAAGGCAAGTACTTTTTTAGTAAGGAATGCTTAAACTCCAACCTCAAATCACCCAAGCCGCTGACCGTTTCCGTGGTATTAAACCCATTCCAAATTTGAAGGGGCCAGTTGGCGATCAAGGAGAAGCGTTCGGTCAAGCCGTATTCTCCATAGAAAACCATTGAATTTTGGGTGAAGGTATTTGTACTGAGTTTTTCTCCTCCAAGCGTGAAATAATCCGAAGAGCTAAAGCGATTGAAGCTTAGCTGGTAGAATCCTTCACCTTTTTCCTTGGTCCATCCGCTTTGGGCAAAGCCAGTATTGCAGGAAATCAAGAAGCTCAATCCGATTCCAAGGATTCGGAACAAGCTTCCTTTTTGAGTGAGCATCATGACTTAGTTGAGATTTGCATAGCCAAAAGGAACGCCCACAGAACCGCACCAAAGGATGACGTGGGTGTATTTGGAAGTGGACATGCCTGCTGGGATTGCAAAGAAATTCTCACCAGCCATTCTTACTGGTCCAAGTGGTAAGAGATTGGGGTTTCCATTGGCTGGATCAGGCATAAATTCCATTGAAGTGGATAGAAAGACGGTGACAGTTCCTGTAGCCAAGGCCGTATTAAATGCCCCATCGAATCTTAAAAATTCTTTTCCCTGTGTATCGGTACCCAAGCTGGCAGTCCCACTGGATCCTGCATTATTTTGATCGATGAAAGTTCCAGATCGAAGGACTGTCAGACTTCCTGTCGGTTGGGTAGGGTCGATGACAACCGGATCCCTGTCTTCCGTGCATGAGACAATTCCCAAGAAGGCGATGTAAAAGAGTAGCATTACTTTTTTCATGATTTTATTGGTTTTGATTTGAGTCAAAATTGGCCGAAGAGTATCACGAAAAAGTCACGAAAGTTTAAAGCTTTTTAATGGAGGAGAAATGGTGGTACAATACTGTTGAATTAGCTCATTGTATTCGGTTTCACCTTTTTTTTGGAAAAAGGCGGTTCTCTTTTTCTTCCAATATCTGATTCAATCTTTGGTTGCGTTGTTTTTGTTTTTTTTTAAAAATTTCCTTTCGATTTGGATTAATATTTTGTTTTTGTATTTTAGTGTCATAATACACTATGACACTAATACACTGCTTATGATTCAGGTACAAAACTTGGATTTTTCCTATTCAAAAAAATCCCAACTTTTTTCCCAATTAAACTGGGAAAGCAGGACTGGCAATATCATTGGGATGCTTGGTAAAAATGGAGCGGGGAAGTCTAGCTTTCTCCGAATTTTGGCGGGTTTATTATTTCCAAATTCGGGTCAGGTGTCTGTTTTGGGTTTTTCTCCGGAGCAAAGGAATCAGACTTTTCTAAGCGAGGTCTTTTTCGTACCGGATGAAAACTTTCTTCCCGGACACTTGTCTGCTGAGCGGTATCAACAGATTTTACAGCCTTTTTATCCACGGTTTGATTCTGAGATTTTCACCCGGTTGCTAGATCGATTTGAAGTTGATTCACAGGAAAAAATAAAAAACCTGTCTTTTGGTCAGCAGAAAAAAGTTGGATTGGCGATGGCCTTGAGTTCGGGTTGTGCCCTGATTCTGCTGGATGAGCCGACGAATGGCTTGGATATTTCGAGTAAATCAGCATTCCGTAAGGAACTGATTTCAGTGCTAAGTGAAGATCAGACAGTGGTAATTGCCACGCATTTGATTCGGGACTTGGAGAATACATTGTACCGGGTGATGATTTTGGATCAAGGGCAAATCAAACTGGATGCAGACCTTAGCGACTTAGCTGACTCGCTTCATTTTGGTGTCAGTCAATCGGAAGTTTCTGGTGCGATTTATTCCCAGTCATCGACTTTGGGAGTTCAATTCATTCAGGAACGAACTACTCAAGCCCAAACGGTAGTGAACCTAGAATTACTCTTTGAAGGGGTCACCTCAGGTGTTCCAATAGCTTCTTTTCTTTCAAAAACTAATTCCTTGACGGCATGAAAACAGCTAAAGCTATCAGCTTGACCCGAATGGGTTGGCTTCTACAATATTATTGGGCTACCTATAAAACGACATATTTGACCGCCATATTCGGGTTTATTGGGTTGATTATTTTGGTTTACCAATTGATCCTATTTTCCAATCATGGCTATCTTACCTTCGAAACAGGTTATGTTCATGGCATTTTTCTCAGTGGATATTTTGTCATTTGTTTGCTTTGGGTGGGACAAAGCTTCCTAGCTCTACGAAATCCTCAAAATGCAAAAAGCTATTTGATGCTACCGGCTAGCATAGCAGAAAAATATATAGTCGAGCTTTCAATTAAGATGGCAGGCTTGTTAATTATTTATCCCATTATCTTTTGGATAGCTTCTAATTTAGGTTTGGGCTTATTCCAATTGTTTGGTCCGATTTTTTTTACAAATGTCACCATAGATTACATAGGGGTTTTGGAATGGAAGGAATTCTGGCTGATAGAAGATTTCGGAGAGCAGTTATTTTTTGTGAAGTTGATTTTATTGGGTCTTTTTGCTCTGATTCCATCTTTGATTTGGGCTGGAAGTTTGATTTTTGGAAAGTATAATTTTATCTGGATGCCATTCAGCCTTTTTGTGGTTTACTTGGCAATCAGTGCGACTTCTATCGCTTTATCATGGATCATGGATCCGGGAACTTTATCTATATCTATAAATGGACAAGTGAAATATGAATTCCTCAAGGTTGATCAACCTGAATTGCTCCCTGATACGCCTTTGATAATCATTATGTCAGCTATCTGGATTTGGCTAGCGGTGGTTTTATCCTATGTGGTGGCTTATTTCAAACTGAAAGAAAAGCAGGTATAAGATGGACTTTAGCGAACATAAAAACATCTTTCTGCAGATCCGGGATTGGATGGTCGATCAGATACTCACCGGGAAGTTGCAGCCTGGAGATAAAATTCCATCTGTACGGGAACTTGCCGCAGATATCGAAGTCAATCGAAATACAGTCATGCGTAGCTATGCGCTGATGGAGGAGGAGGGCATTCTGGAAAATAAGCGTGGCATAGGCTTTTTTGTGTCTCCTGGAGCCAAATCAACCCTGCTGAGCATTCAGCGAAAAGAGTTCTTTACAGAGACTTTGCCTCCGATCATTCATCAGATTCAGGTTTTACAACTCAATTCAGAAGATCTTGAATCACTTCTTGCAGTTATCCACTCAAATGATGCTAAAAAATGAAAAAGAGCAATAAAATAATTATTGGATATCTAAGTTTTTTATGGATTACCTTGGTGATTAGTCTGGTTGTTTCTTTCGCCATGACTCCCCAAAAAAATTATTCAATTGTAGATGAAGTTCGGAGAGAAAAGTTCGAATTGAATGATTTTTCGGTAGTAAAAATTCAAAACTCCAGTTATTTGAAAATAGTGCTGGCTGACTCTACCTATTTGGAATACATTACGATTCACGGAGGGGATGTAAAGCCTCCCAAATCAGAGCCGATTAAAAAGTATCGTGTTACCAACGATACGTTACACATTGATCAGCTACAGCAGGCCTCCAATGGGAGCTTCCTGTTGAAAGTGAAAAGTCTCAGAGAGATTCAAGTCTTGGATGAGAGCAGGCTGATCTTGGAAAATCTGAGCATGGATTCTTTGGCTTTCCAAAGCCCTGAACACGAGTTGCAATTAAGCGAACTCGATCAGGTGACCCTAGATTTTCGTAATGGTCAATTATTTCTCAAAGGAAGGATCGGGGAGCTGACGGGAAGTCTGGAAGATCGGGCTTGGCTGAGCATTCCGAGTAAAATCGGCAAAATCAATCTTGAAAAAGGTGAGAAAGCAACGGTATTCGTAGAGTAGGAGTCAATTCTTTTTGATCAATAATTTGATATTTCTCGATCGTAATCGAAAAATTGCATGTTTATTTTCGGTTACGATCGATAAAATACATATTTTTGATTCATGATCCATCGAATCATTGAGACAGAATTGCTCAAACGAATCCATCAAGGAAAGCTTTTACTGGTCGTGGGTCCACGTCAAGTTGGGAAAACTACGCTCATGCGTCAACTTTTAAAGCAGCTGAATATAGAAGATTTGTGGTTGAATTGTGATAATATAGACGACCGGCTGAGCTTGCAAGAAGCGACGATGACTTCCCTCCAATCGTTGATCGGAGATCGGAAGCTTGTATTTATTGATGAAGCCCAGCGAGTTCGAAATATTGGGCTAACATTAAAATTGCTCATCGATAATTTTCCGGAAGTGCAGGTGATCGCATCCGGTTCCTCTGCTTTGGATTTAGCCAATACCATCAATGAACCGCTCACTGGACGAAAGCGAGAATTTCAGCTTTATCCATTTTCCACGGAAGAATTGTGCCGACATACTTCCGAGCGTGAGGAGAAGCGGCTCTTAGAAGACCGGCTTATTTATGGATTTTATCCGGAGGTGATCAATCTTCCTGCCGATGCGCAAGAGGCTTTGGGAGAGATAACTAGCAGTTACCTGTACAAAGATTTGCTGAGTTTGGAAGAGGTTCGAAAACCTGCAATTCTTCAAAAGCTACTGCTCGCCTTGGCTTTGCAAGTGGGCTCGGAGGTTACCTACAATGACTTGGGGAATACCATCGGGATCGATAAGGGAACCGCCGAGAAGTACCTGGACTTGCTAGAAAAGGCGTTTGTGATCTTTCGATTGAACTCATTCAGCCGGAATATGCGAAGGGAAATCAAGAAAAGCCGTAAGATTTACTTTTGGGATAATGGCATCCGAAATGCCATTATTAATAATTTCAATTCGGTAGCACTTCGTGCGGATGTGGGTGCACTTTGGGAAAACTTCATCATCAGCGAGCGTATGAAGTATTTGGCCTATCACCGGATTCCGACGAATGTCTACTTCTGGCGAACCACCACGGGCAAGGAATTGGATTGGTTGGAAGAGCGAGGAGGGAAGCTCTATGCCTTTGAGGCAAAATGGAATCCTGAACGGAGGGCAAGACTTCCCTTGGGTTTTGCTGAAGCGTATCCCGAAACCGAATTTCAGGTGGTTCATCGAGAAAACTATCTTGAATTTTTGATTTAAAAGTGAGGGTTATCAATCTACCATATTTTTACAGTTTGGGAATACGATTACCAAATTGTAAAAAAGCTATCCAAAATTAACTACACCTCCATCCCATTAAAAGGATTAAATCTTCTCCTCCCTACACCCATGGCCACGGCCCGGCAGACGGTTTTGTCGCCGTACTTGACATTGAGTCGGTCTAGGGCTTGGTAGAGATTGATCTGTTCTTGGCTGTCTTCGAAGAGTTTGATTTGATAATTGCCATAGACCAGGCTACTGAAGCGCACCCCGATCAGTCGGATGAGTAGTCGGCGGCTGTAGAGTTTGCGGAAAAGCTCCTTCACCACAGGCAGGATGCTATGATCTGCCGAAGTGTAGGGAATCCGCTGCTGCATGCTGTGCGTCTCGAAGTCCGAATAGCGGATCTTCACACTCACACAGGCGGTGAGTTGCCCCTTCTGACGAAGCTTGGAGGCGAGTTGCTCGGTCATCGCCACTAGGGTCGCTTCTAGCATCTTGACATCGATGGTATCTTCTTCGAAGGTATTTTCAGAAGAAACCGACTTGGCTTCGGAGTAGGGGATAACCGGATTACGGTCGATGCCATTCGCTTTTTCCCAGATCATCTTCCCATTTTTCCCAAAAGTTGCTTCCAGCAATTGAGAGGGCATTTGCTGCAGGGTATGGACCTTTTTGACACCCATATTATAAAGCGTTTGGGAGGTTTTCTCCCCGATCATGGGGATTTTTCGCACGGATAGGGGGGCAAGAAAGGGTTTTTCCTCTCCATTGGGTACCTGCTTTTCATTGTTGGGCTTGGCTTCGCCGGTGGCCACTTTGGAGACGGTTTTGTTTTCCGACAGCCCCATGGAAATGTTCAGTCCGCTCTCTCGGATGATACGCTGCCGGAGTTCGTGAGCGAGTTTGAAGCAACCGAAAAAGCGGTCCATCCCAGTCAGATCGATGTAGAACTCATCGATAGAGGACTTTTCGAAGAGCGGAACAGATTCTTGGATGATCTCGGTGACCTCATGTGATTTTTGGCTGTATTTCTCAAAATCCCCCTTGACAATGATGGCCTCGGGGCAGAGTTGCCGGGCTGTCCGCATAGGCATGGCCGAGTGCACCCCAAACTTCCTTGCCTCGTAACTGCAGGAGGCGACCACTCCCCGGTCACTCGAACCCCCGATCAGTATGGGTTTCCCGTCGAGTCGACTATCAAAAAGCCGCTCCACCGACACGAAAAATGTATCCAAATCCATATGCGCAATACTTCGCTTCCCCTTCATGACTTTTTGTTAATATTATTGACATTTTAATGTTTATAATTTAATCATTTTTATTAGATTTGGGGAAGGGGATTAAGGGAAGTGGCGGGAGTTGTCAGAGTATAGGGAAAGAAATACGCTTTGCGAAATACTGTTGAAATATACCTCCCTTCGGTCGGTGAAATACAATTCGTGAAATACGGTAGAAACAAGCTTTGCGAAATATGATGGAAATAGGCTTCGCTTTGCTCAGCGAAATAGAATCGGAAAAGGGGCACTAGAAAAGGTTTAAAAAAGTGTTTACTTCTGAATATTAGTGTTTTAAGTTAAAAAAAGTGACCATGGAAGCTAAAAAGAAATTTATTCCAGTTCATGAATTGGAAGTCTACCGATTAGCTAGAAAATTATCATCCATGGCTTGGAGTATCTACGAAAACCTGACATTCCAACAGCGAAAGGTATGGGGTGATCAGATGCTTGAGTCTGTAGATTCTGTAGGAGCTAATATAGCAGAAGGCTATGCTCGGTTTCACTATTTGGAGAAAATCCGGTTTTATCATATTTCCAGAGCCTCTTTATCCGAAGGTGTGGAACATTGGATTGATTTGGGATTCGAAAGAGGGATTGTGTCCGGCGAAGAATACGAATCATTTAATCGACTCAGGCCTGATATTCAAGTCAAATTAAATAACATGATCAAAGCCACTTATTCGGCTAAAAACCAATTCAAAAATGATGGCTAAATCAATATTTCGCCCTGCTTGAGAGGTTTATTTCAAATGTATTTCTACCGTATTTTCCTACCTGAAATTGGATAATAAGTATGCGGTGTTCTACTATTTCGCCCCGCTTGCGGGGCCTATTTCCATGATATTTCAATTGTATTTCCATGAAATTAAATTCAAACATCAAATTCCTCCGAAAAAAGAAAAACCTCACACAAGAATCTCTTGCCCAGGCTTTAGGGATTTCTAGATCTAAACTGGCAGGATACGAACTCACTATCACGCCTCCTTTGGACATTTTGGTGAAAATTGCTGAATACTTCAACGTTTCTCTCGATATCCTGATCAAAGAAGATTTGGCTTCTTATTCCGAATACAAACTCCGGGAATTGCTGGAGACAGATCAATTCCTCCGGGGAAGGAAGCTACGGGTTCTTTCCACCACCGTGGATGCGGAGGGACGTGAATTGATCGAAGTGGTTTCTCAGCGGGCCAAGGCCAGTTATTTGGCTGGCTTTGCTGATCCTGAATTTATCTCAGAGCTTCCCCGCTTTTCCCTGCCTTTTCTTCCCATGGACAAAAAGCATCGCGTTTTTCAGGTGGACGGAGATTCCATGCTGCCGATTCCTGATGGAGCATGGATTGTCTGTGAATACGTGGATGACTGGTTTGGAATCAAAGACGGGGAGCGCTATGTGATAGTCACCGAGCAGGATGGTGTGACTTTTAAAATCGCTTACAACCGTATTCAGTCTGTTCAAAAGCTTCTGCTCTGTTCCTCCAATCCAATCTATCCACCCTTCGATGTAGAGATAGAGCAAGTTCGGGAAGTGTGGCGGTATCGTTTGGTCATGGGTCAGTGATTTTTTGAAGAGGAATCAATTCATTTCCACCATTGGTTCATGGCTTTTACGAGGGCATGTGTATCTTCAAGATTCAATAAACCTAAAAACCTGCTTTCATGAATTCCTTTCGTTTTTTAGGATGCCTTATCCTACTTGGATTACTTTGGAACTGCTCCCCAAAAGATGTTGACCCCTTTGCTACTATAAAGCCGGACGAGACTCGCTTCACTAAAGTGACTTTGGTCGAAAAGCTCAACGAACCCATGGAGCTTGAAGTCCTGGACAACGGAGATGTGCTTTTCATCGAGCGGGCTGGTTTGCTGAAATTGTACGAGGCTGCCACAGGGGAGACTACTGTGGTGGGTGAGCTCGACGTGTATATCGAAGGAGAAGATGGGCTTTTGGGTTTGGCCAAGGATCCTAACTTCAACCAAAATCATTGGATCTACCTCTACTATGCTCCCAATGATTACAGCCCGGATGTCAACCGGCTTTCCAGATTTGATTTTGTCGAAAATCGGCTTGACCTAAGTTCCGAAAAAATTCTGTTAGAAATTCCTGTATTTCGAGGTTGCTGCCACTCAGGCGGATCGATTGAGTTTGATGCCAATGGTTTGCTCTTTCTTTCTACCGGGGATGATACTACGCCTTTTGAATCGGATAATTACAATCCCATCGATGAGCGTCAAGATCGTCCCGCCAATGTGGATGCCCAAAAGACCTCCGGAAATACGAACGATCTTCGTGGAGCCATCATTCGAATCAAGCCGGAAGCCGATGGAAGCTACAGCATTCCTGAAGGCAATCTTTTCCTTCCGGGCACGGCCAATACCCGACCGGAAATCTATGTGATGGGTAATCGAAACCCATACCGAATTTCCATTGATCAGCATACCGGAAATCTTTTTTGGGGGGAGGTGGGCCCGGATGCTTCTGTGGATTCGGCCCGTAGAGGTCCCAAAGGTCACGATGAAATAAATCTAGCTACAAAAGCTGGATTTTACGGTTGGCCGTATTTTGTAGGAAATAATAAGCCTTACTGGAAATACGATTTTGAAACTCAGGAAAGTCTTTTTGAATTCGATCCAGCTGCTCCTGTGAATACCAGCCCAAATACCACGGGCTTGGAGCAATTGCCGCCGGCACAACCGGCTTTGATCTGGTATCCTTACGATGAATCGGTGGAGTTTCCAATGCTCTCGACGGGAGGAAGAAATGCCATGACAGGTCCGGTCTATCATCGGGAAGATTATGAAAATTCATCGATTCGATTCCCCGGGTATTACAATGATAAGTTGTTTATCTATGATTGGATGCGGAATTGGATTTTTACTGTTTCCCTGACCGAAAATTTCGAATACGATACCATGGAGCGATTTATGCCCTCAACTGTTTTTGATAAGCCTGTAGATATGCAGTTTGCCAAAGATGGTTCGCTCTATGTGCTGGAATATGGAACCTACTGGCGAGCTCAGAACGATGACTCCGGTTTGTACCGAATTGAATTTGCGCCCGGAAATCGTGAACCGCTAGCAAAAGCTTCCGCAAATCAACGAACGGGAGCGGCTCCTCTTGATGTGACTTTTTCTGCAGAAGGTTCCATGGATTTTGATCCTGAAGATCGCTTGACTTATACCTGGGATTTTGGAGATGGTAGCCCAAGTAGCAATTCACCAAATCCTTCCCATACTTTCGAAAATCCAGGAATTTATCCAGTTACACTGACAGTTACTGATTTGGAGGGAGAAAAAGCTTCCACAAGTCTTGAAATTCGGGTAGGAAATGAACGTCCTCAGGTATTTATCGAATGGGCTGGTAATACAAGTTTTTACTTTGAAGGGGAGCCTGTGGACTATTCAGTGCAAGTTGTGGATCGGGAAGATGGTGAAATAGACTCTGAAGCGATTGATTTTTCTATCGATTACATCGCAGGAGGCTTTGATCTGATTCAGGCTGGCCATCAAGAGGAGCAGGTTTCTGTGGGTGAAAATTTCATCACGCAGGCAGGTTGCAAAGCTTGTCATGCCATAGCTAATGAGTCGGTTGGGCCGACTTATCAGGAAGTTTCTGCCAAATACAAAGGTCAATCCAATGCCAAAGAATACCTTATTGACAAGATCCGAAATGGCGGTGGGGGCGTTTGGGGAGGCGAGCGCATCATGCCTGGGCATACTCATTTGCCGGAAGAGCAAGTTGGGCAGATGGTCGATTTTATCCTGGCTTTGGAAGATCCTGATTATGGAAAAGTCAACTGGCCTTTAGAGGGAGAGTTTTCCCCGGAGCAATCTGATAATCCTGAAGGATATTATTTGGTGCAGGCAAGCTATACGGACCAAGGAGCCAATGGTATAGACCCGCTTCGAGGAAATGTCCAGCTAACTCTCCGCCATCCAGATGTGAAAGCGGTAGCAGCAGATCAGTTTGAAAACACAGCGAAAGCCAATGCAAATGGGCTGAATTTCGTCCGGTTTACCCAACGAAATTCCTGGATTGCATTTGACCAAATTGACTTAAGGGGAATAAGGCAAGTGGAGATTCTTGTAAATCCTGCAGGGATAGAAGGTCGATTAGAAATTCGGCTTGGTTCTCCGACGGGACCAAGGATTGGTATTTCTGAAGTCCTACTTCAAGGTGATCGAAGGGGCTATTTTACTGAGGTGATTCCACTGAAGAAATCCGATGAAACTGCGGACCTTTATTTTGTTCTTAAGACAGATTCAGGGATTTCGATTTGGAATACCTTTAATCTAGATCGGATTCAATTTCTAAAATGAATATAGGAGTCATTCTGAAAAGACCTGAAAAAATACAGATGACATCAGAAAGCAGTAATAAATACCATAAAAGGGAACTTTCGGGTTTCCTTTTTTATTTCCACTTCTAATCAATCAAGAGATCATGAAAGAGTTTTGGGATGAGCGATATGCCGCTGATGAATACGTTTACGGGAAAGAAGCTAATCTATTTTTACAATCGAAACTAGTCGGGATTGAGCCTGGTAAGGCTCTTTTTGCGGCAGAAGGAGAAGGACGAAATGCCGTCTTTGCAGCAACTCTTGGCTGGAAAGTGACGGCTTTTGACATCAGTTCATCCGCTAAAATTAAAGCAGATAAACTGGCTGAGGAAAAAGAAGTTTCCATTGATTATCGAGTTGGGCTCCTTGATCAACAAGGCTTCAAGGAGAACTCTTTTGATCTGATCGTTTTGATTTTTGCACATTTTCCGGCCTCTCTTCGCCCATCTATTCATCAATCATTGAAAAAACTCCTGAAACCTGGAGGTCAAATCATCCTCGAGGCTTTTTCCAAGGAACATTTGGAGTGCAATTCTAAAAACCCGAAAGCAGGAGGTCCCAAAGATGCCAGTATGTTATTTTCAAAAGAAGAGTTGGAAGAGGATTTTGGGGACTTAGACTGGTTGTTTTTTGAAAAAAAGGTGCTTGAGATCAAGGAAGGAGAGTTTCATGACGGATTGTCTTCCGTGATACGATTGGTAGCTCGGCTATAGTTTTCTTCAATTTTCTTGATTTTTTAAACTAATTATCTAAATTGAAAAGAATTTTTTTGGATGCTATGGAAAAGAAAACATGTCTTAATTGTGGAGCGCCTATTCAGGGTAGGGCCGATAAGAAGTTCTGCGACGATCAGTGTAGGAATAATTACAACTACAAGCAGTACGCGGACAATAGCAATTTTATGCGTCGGATAAACCATCGACTAAAGAAAAACCGAAATATTCTCGAGTCTTTGATTCCTTCCGGAGAGGATATGTACAAAACTCCAAAGGATAGATTGATGCGTGAAGGATTCGATTTTGTCTATTTCACTCACACCTATGAAACCAAAAAGGGATCGGTCTATCACTTTTGCTATGATTATGGATACCTAGCCCTGGAAGGTGATTGGTATTTGATTGTGAGGCGAAAGGAAAGTTAGTTTTTGGTCTTCTTCAAAAAATCCACCGTAGCTGCAATGAGTCTTCCGTGTCCGACTGGCAAACTATGCTGTCTTAAATGAGGTACTTTGGATGAAAATCGGGCTAGGTTCTGCTCCGTAACCATCCGATCGTATTTTCCAATGAAAAGGTCAACCGGGGTTTTATTTTTCCGGAGTTGGCGAATAATTTTTCCCAAATGCAATTGAATGCCACCAAAGACCTTCCAAGTGAAATAGACTTGAGCCCGTTTGGAGCGAGTTTCCATCTGAGTCTGTACAAATTTGACAATGCTGCTTTCGAGCAAACCCGCTGAATTTAATCCATTCATAAATCCAAAGAAAAGCTTGGGCTTGAATACAACTCCTTTGAAAACTCCGTGAAAAGATCCCGGATAGCTACTGATGCTATACCAAAGACCGGTTTTAATGCCGTCCGGAGCGAGTAGGGTAAGACTTTTGACATTTTTATCAAAAAGTTCATAAGTCAACAAGGCGAATTTCCCACCCATGCTGTATCCAATCAGGTGAAATTCATGAAAGCCCTCCTTCTTCATCAGTTGCTCAATAAAGATCTTCCAAGTGTTTTTGGTCAAAGGTGTTGTAGAATCAAACCAATGGCTTCTGCCATGATAAAAAATATCAATGAGGATATACTTTGACCCATTTTTGCGAAGCTCTAAAAATTTAGCCATATCCTCTTGGGTTTGTCCAAATCCATGAAATAGGATAAAAGTTTTTTCGCCTTCTCCATAGGTGAGGTAGGAAAGCTTTCCAAGTTTGGTTTCGATAGATCGAGTCATGGATTAAAACTTCAATATTTTATTCAAACTACAAATTTTTATAGATGAACGTAATTGATTCTACAAAATTATATATCAAAAATATGCAAAAATGTTCGTGAACGAACAGTTTGGAAAAAGAATATTGATAAATACCCAAATATAATTTTAGAAAAAACTATGGAAACTTTGAACTTTCCTATCGTTTCCATAGTTTCGCAACCTGAATACCAATAGAGATGCATGAGATGCGAGAGAAGATATTAGATGCAGCGGTAGATGAATTTTCTAGATTCGGAGTTCGAAGTGTCACAATGGATGATATTGCCAGACACTTGGGAATTTCGAAAAAGACGCTGTATCAGGAGTTTTCGGACAAGAAGGAACTGGTTAAATCTGCCTTTGAACGGATTTTGAGTGAGGATCAGTGCAAGCTAGACGAGATTATGAATAGTTCCGATGATCAGGTTATCGAGACTCTTGTAAGTATTTCTCGCATGATGAGGCATCGCTTGCAGTCTATCAACCCCATCACGATTCATGAAGTTCAAAAGTATTTTCCGGAAGCTTGGTCTGTTTTTGCAAGACATAAGGAAGAAGTCATATTACATGAATTGACCGAAATCATTGAGCGCGGGAAAAAATTGGGCTATTTCCGACCTGAAATAGAAGCCCCCATCTTAGCACGTATTCGAGTAGATCAAATCACCAATGCTATGGATCCATCCAACTTTCAGGATAAGGAATACGATATCGTGAAAGTTCAGCTCGAGATGATGGACCATTTCCTGCATGGAATTTTCACAGAAAAAGGACGAGAAGCCTATAAAATCCAACAAGAAAAATCTGTTTCAACCCCAGAAAAATGAGAATACCAGCTATTATTTTCTTTTTATTGTTCAGTTTCTTTTACAAAGTAGAAGCTCAGGAAATAGTCGAATTGACTCTAGAAGAGGCGCTTCAGTACACTTTGGAGAATAATGTGAATGTAAAAAATGCTCAATTAGAAACACTGATTTCTAAGGCAACAATCAAGGAAACTACCGCCTCGGGACTACCTCAGATCAATGGAAACTTTGATTTGAATTATAATCCCGCCATTCCGGTCGTATTTCTTCCCAATGAACCACCGTTTGGGGATCCCAATATTCCTTCCGATGTCATTCCTGCGAGATTTGGGGTTAGTTACCAATCTAATCTTGGAGCAAATCTCCGACAAATGATTTTCGACGGTTCATTCTTTGTCGGACTTCGAGCAGCTAGAACCTACAAGCAACTGACCGATCTAGATCTGATCAAGACCGAGAATGATGCCATAGAGGCAGTGAAGAAAGCTTATTTTGGAGTTTTAGTCAATCTCGAAAGGATTCGTCTTGCAGAAGCAAATCTGGCCCGGATCGATACTTTACTTTCGGAAACTCAGGCATTGAATCAGGCTGGTTTTGCAGAAAAGATCGATGTATCCCGTATTCAAGTACAGCGAAATAATACCTACTCTCAGGTAGAAAGAGCCAGGACCTCATTAGAAGTAAGTGAGCAAATTCTAAAACTTCAGATGGGACTTCCTATGGAGTATGATCTTCGGCCTACTGAGACATTGGCTGAGCTCAATCCCATTGAGGAATTAAATGCACTCTTGATCGATGAAGGGGTAGAACGAATAGAAGTGGCCCAGCTAAATACAAATATTGAATTGATCGGTTTGGACCTGAAGAATAATCAGGCTCAATATATGCCGACTATTGACTTTGTTGCGAATGCGCAGCGTGCTGGTGCAGGAAATACTTTCAATACGGTTTTTGACAAACAGAATTGGTTTGGAAGCTCTTTACTAGGTGTGAGTATGCAGATTCCGATTTTTGACGGATTACTTAAAAGTGCCCGAATTCAGAAAAACCGAATTCAAATTCAGCAATTGGAGAACCAACGAAGTTTCTTGAGAGAAAGCATAAAAAATGAGGTTTTCTCAGCGAAATCCACTTTAGAAAATGACCTGCTAATCCTGACGGTTCAAAGGGAAAATTTGGAATTAGCCCGTGAAGTTTATGACATAGCTAAAATCAAGTATCAAGAAGGGGTCGGGTCAAACCTTGAAGTAGTAGATGCCGACGCAGCGCTTGTTCAGGCAGAATTCAATTATTTATCAGCGCTCTATGACGGTTTGATCGCAAAAGTAGATTTAGAAAAAGCATTAGGAATTCTTAAAAATGACATCATCAACTAAACCAACTCCCAGTTTTGGGACTCAACTCCGTAAAATTAATATGAAAGCGATATACAAATTTTTATTTCTGGGTCTAACTGCCGTGGTTTTATACAGCTGCGGAGCAGAACAATCTGAACTTGAAACAAAAAAGGCTGAATTAGAAAGCTTACAACAAGAAGCTTCCTCTATTCAGACCAAAATCCTTCAGTTGGAATCTGAGATCGCAAGCTTGGATCCTGAATTTGCCTCTCAAAACAAAAAGTCTGTTTTGATTACAACTGCGAGTGCTCAGCGAGCTAATTTCGAGCACTTCGTAGAGGTGACAGGTTCTGTGCTGTCAAAAAAGAATGTGGTCATCTCAGCTGAAACAGGAGGAAGAATATTAGAAATTCCCGCCATTGAAGGTATGAGAGTAGAGCGAGGGTCTGTTCTTGCCAGAGTAGATTCAGAGTCGATTCAGCGGAATATCGATGAATTGGAGACCTCTTTGGACTTGGCTACCATGCTTTTTGAAAAGCAGAAAAGACTTTGGGACCAGGAAATCGGTACGGAAGTTCAGTATTTGGAAGCGAAGAATCGAAAAGAAGGCTTGGAGAGAAACTTAGCCTCGCTAAAGACTCAATTGGATAAGACTATCATCAGAGCGCCATTTACTGGTACTATTGAATCTGTAGACGTGAGACTTGGTGAATTGGTGCAGCCGGGTATGCCAATGTTCCAGTTCGTGGGCGAGAGTGATCTTTTCATCGAAGCTGACGTGTCTGAGGCCTATGTCGGTGTACTCAGCAAAGGAGACAGCGTTCAGATTTCTTTCCCTTCTATCGGTGAAAGTCTGAAGACAAGAGTGAGTTCGGTAGGGGCAATTATCAATCCCAACAACCGAACCTTCAAGGTAGAGGTATTTCTTCCCAATATGAAAATGGTGAAGCCCAACATGCTGACGGTCATGAAAATCAAAGACTATGAAAATGATGATTCAGTGATTGTTCCTAATCATTTGATTCTTAGCGATAATAAAGGTGACTATGTGTATATCGTTCAGGACGGTGTAGCAAAGAAGACCTATGTCAAGCGTGGTAAAACATTCAACGACAATGCAGAGATTTTAGAGGGTCTTCAAGGAAATGAGACCTTGGTAGACAAAGGTTTCAGAGAAGTAGGAGATAATTTCAACGTAAACATTGCACAAGGTTAAATCATGTCAGATCAACAAAAATTGAAAACCACTCGGGAATTTGGACTATCCAGTCTCAGTGTCGACAATTCCACCTCGGTGGTGATTTTGACACTGATCATCACCGTGCTTGGCCTGAGTGCTTATCGCACGATGCCGAAGGAAAGTTTTCCAGAGATAGTTATTCCAACGGTCTATGTGGGTACTCCTTATCCAGGTAATTCACCTGTGGATATGGAAAACCTGATCACTCGACCTATCGAAAAGGAGCTGAAGTCTCTCAATGATGTAAAGGATATCAAATCCACCTCGGTACAGGATTTTTCTTCCATTGTTATTGAGTTTAATCCTGGTATTGAAATATCAAAGGCCATCCAAGACGTAAAGGATGCGGTAGATAAGGCAAAAAGTGAGTTGCCAACTGACCTCGATCAGGATCCAAATGTGGTGGAGGTGAATACCTCGGACTTTCCAATCATGAATGTCAATATCTCTGGAGATTATTCAGAGACTGAGCTCAAGAAATTTGGTGAATACCTGGAAGACGAAATCGAGAAGTTACCAGAGATTTCCAAAGCAGATCTCGCTGGTACGGTAGAGCGTGAGATTCAAATCAATGCGGATCCCTACAAAATGGAAGCAACCGGGGTGACTTTCAACGATATTTCCGGTGCGGTACAGTCTGAAAACGTGACTGTTTCAGGAGGAAACATCCGTTCAGGAGACTTTACCCGTACGCTTCGTGTTGATGGAGAGTTTTCAGATCCCCAGGATTTGCTAAACATCATCGTCAAAACAGACAATCAAAAGATCGTTTACCTTCGGGATGTAGCAAAAGTGGAAGACACTTATAAAGAGCGCTCTTCTTACGCTCGTAGCAAGAATCTCCCGGTAGTAACTATCAATGTGACCAAGCGATCAGGTGAAAACCTGCTCAATGCAGCTGATAAAATCAAGGTAATTATCGATGACGCAAAGGCTAATCGATTCCCACAAGACCTGGAAATTACCATCACCAATGATCAATCCAAGCAGACACGACTTCAAGTAAGTGATTTGGAAAACTCCATCATCTTTGGGGTGATTCTGGTAGTCTTGGTTTTGATGTTTTTCCTAGGCTTTAGAAACGCCTTGTTTGTGGGTGTGGCTATACCGCTTTCTATGTTTATCTCCTTTTTGGTGCTAAACTCATTCGGAATTACGCTGAACCTCATGGTGCTTTTCTCCTTGATTCTTGCCCTAGGTATGCTAGTGGATAATGGAATCGTGGTTGTAGAAAATATCTACCGACTGATGTCCGAGGGAAAAAATCCAATTCGTGCAGCGAAAGAAGGAGTAGGAGAGGTTGCTTGGCCAATTATCACCTCAACAGCCACTACCTTGGCGGCCTTTTTGCCTTTGGCGTTTTGGGATGATATCGTCGGTGAGTTTATGAAATACTTGCCCATCACGCTGATTATCGTTTTATCCTCCTCCCTATTTGTTGCCTTAGTGATTAACCCTGTGTTGACCTCCTTGTACATGAAGGTGGAGGATATCAACGTGGTGAAGAAAAAGCAAAAGCCCATCATCGTTGCAGGTATCTTTTTGGTATTGTCCGTTATTTTCTACCTCTTGGGTTGGACGGCCTTTGGGTCATTGGCGCTTGTAGCTAGTTTATTGACCATCTTTAATGTGTTTGTACTTCGAAAAGCTATCAGATGGTTTCAGACAGTCTTTTTGGTCAATTTGGAGAATGCTTATGAGAAAACCCTCAAGTTTGCTCTTAAAGGCTGGAACCCTTATTTCTTCTTTGCTGGAGTAAACCTATTATTGATTCTTTCGCTAGCTCTGTTGTTTGTGAGATCTCCGAAAATTCTATTTTTCCCTGACAATCAGCCTCAATTGGTCAATGTCTTCGTGGAATTCCCAATCGGAACGGATATCGAAGCCACCGATGAATTTGTAGATCGAATGGAAGATGAAGTCTATCAGGCTTTGAATGAATTTCATCCAATTATCGAATCTTTCATCACTCAAGTAGGTGAGGGTACAGGAGACCCTACCGAAGGACCAAGTAATGAGACTACCCCACACAAGGCGAAAATCACCATTGGTTTTGTGGATTATATCGATCGTCAAGGGGTGAATACCAATAGAGCTATGGAAGTGATCAGGGATCTAGTGGAAAAGTATCCTGGTGTGCTGATCACAGTCGATAAGCAGCGGAATGGACCTCCTGTAGGAAAGGCAGTAAATATTGAATTCATCGGGGAAAACTATGAGCAATTAATTGACTACGTTGGTAAAGCCAAAGATTACCTTGAAGACCAGAATATTCCCGGATTGGAAGAATTGAAAACTGATCTTTCTCTCGGTAGTCCTGAGGTAATCTTGGATATTGATCGAGAAAAAGCCCGAAGATTTGGCCTTTCAACATCCTCCATCGCTACGGAACTCAGAACAGCGCTATTTGGACTAGAGGTTTCGAAATATAAAGAAGGAGAGGATGACTATCCGATCCAACTGCGATTGATGGATGACTATCGGTACGACATCAATACACTTGTCAATAAGAAGATTGGCTTCCGAGATAAATTTGGTACAAAGAGAGAGGTTCCGATCTCGGCAGTAGCCGACATTCAATATGGCTCAACTTATGGATCTGTAAAGCGTAAGGATTTGGAGAAAGTCATTACCATGTATTCCAACGTACTGGATGGCTACAATCCTACCGAGATCAATCAAAAGATCAAGACCTTGATGGCTAGCTATGAAGTGCCGGATCGTATTCAGGTCAAATTCACAGGTGAGCAGGAAGAACAAGCCAAATCGCAGGAATTCTTGACACGCGCATTGGGAATTGCAGTTTCACTGATCTTTCTAATCATCGTGGCTCAATTCAATTCCGTGACTACTCCATTTATCATTATGGCTTCGGTAGTTTTGAGTACGATTGGCGTATTCCTGGGTCTTGTGATTTTCAATATGGACTTCGTGGTAATCATGACGGGTATCGGAATCATTTCCCTAGCTGGTGTGGTGGTAAATAATGCCATCGTATTGATTGATTATACCAATCTGGTTAGAGAGCGAAGAAGGGAAGAACTAGGTGTCGACAAAGGAGCCTTCTTGAGCTATGAAGACTTAATTGGAAGTATTGTAGAATCAGGGAAAACCCGTCTTCGTCCTGTGCTTTTGACAGCGATCACAACTGTACTTGGATTGATTCCTCTGGCTATTGGGATGAACATTAATTTCGGAAGTCTTTTGAGTTCTTTTGATCCACAGTTCTACATCGGAGGAGACAATGCAGATTTCTGGGGTCCAATGGCCTGGACAGTAATATTTGGCCTAACCTTCGCGACTTTCCTTACGTTAGTAATTGTACCAGTTATGTACTTGCTGGCTGACAAGCTAAATATGGCTATACGCAAGGTAAAGGCATGATTGATTTAAGGTTGGTGGTTTTTTTATGACAAAACCCCCGCGGACAATGTCCCGGGGGTTTTTACTTTTTGAGAAAAACTGAAAGTTTTTTCGAGTTAAACTCAGGATTTAACATTTTTTAAAAGGGAAGGTCTGCTTCCTCTTTTTCGGCTTCTGAGGGTTGATTTTTACCGCCACCTAGGAACATAAAGTCATGGACAACGATCTCTGTCTGATAGCGCTTTACCCCATCTTTGTCAGTGTAGCTTCTGTTGGTGATTTTACCTTCGACTGCAAGTTCGGATCCCTTGGAAGTGTATTTAGCAATGATCTCAGCTGACTTGCCCCAAATGACCAAATTGTGCCAGGTGGTTTCAGTGACCTTTTCTCCTTGTTGGTTTTTGTAAGTCTCGTTGGTAGCCAAGCTTACTTTTCCCAATACTTTTCCAGACTCAAGAGTCTTTACTTCTACATTGTCACCTAGGCGACCGATCAATTGTACTTTGTTTCTTAGCGTGTTCATGATAACGTGTGTTTTGGTTAGAAATTTTGTTTTGTGGTTTTCGCTAGAGGAAAACTTGATGATCCAAAGTTGCAATGAGGGCGCTTTATTACTCGGTAAGCAGTCGTTTGTATCCGTTTGTATCCGATAGTAGTCGTTTGCTGTCGAATAATGTGCCTTTATGGCTATTTAAAGCACTTTTTTCAAAAAGGGTTATTAATAAAAAATATGGCTTATTAATCGGTTAATTGATTTGGAAGTCCATTTTGAATAAATAATTCTAGCGGGTTTTGACTTTTTGCATTCAAAATAAAAACCGAAATAGATTGAATTAGCGGGTTGGGAAAGGTAATTTTGAAACAAAAATTTATGCGGAAAATACTATCCATTTCCTTTCTCTTTTTTCTGATCATAGGGAAGGTTTTTTCTCAAGAAAGTACCAAAAATTATGTGATCTTGATTTCCTTGGATGGGTTTCGTTATGATTATGTTGAGCGATTTAAGCCGGAAAATTTAAGTAAGTTTATTTCAGAAGGAACAGCTGCAGAAGCAATGATTCCATCCTTTCCAACCAAGACTTTTCCAAATCACTACACCATCGCTACCGGACTTAAACCGGAGCATCATGGTATCGTGGATAACAATTTTTGGCACCCCGAAAAAGAACAGCGTTACTCTATTTCTAATCGAGAGGTAGTGACCGATGGGACTTGGTATGGAGGGACGCCACTTTGGGTTCTAGCTGAGCAAAATGAAATGACTGCCGCGAGTTACTTTTTTGTAGGGAGTGAGGCAGATATTCAGGGCGTGAGGCCATCTTACTATTATGACTATGATGGAAGAGTGCCCAATCTTCAGCGTATATCGAAAGTTTTCGAATGGCTTCAGCTTCCAGAGGACGAGCGACCTCAGTTGATTACCATGTACTTTTCGGATATGGATGATACCGGGCATCGATACGGTCCAGATAATGATGAGCAGCTGAGCAATACCTTACAAAGGTTAGATCGGGAGCTTGGAGCTCTTTTTGAAGGATTGAAAAGTTTAGATTTACCAATTCACGTCGTTTTGGTTTCCGACCATGGAATGCAGGCTGTTCCGAAGGAAAAGCTCATCAATCTAGATCCCTTGGTAGAAGGCATCAATGCACGAGTGGTCAACTCAGGAGCTTTGGTTCATTTGCACTTGGAGGACCTTTCGGAAAAGAAAAAAATCATCCAGACTATCGAAACACGTGGAGAGCACATTCATGTAGTGGATGTGGAGGATCGAGAGTACTATCAGGATTTAAGCTTGCACCGTGACCTACTTGGTGATTTATTGATTATTCCTGATTTGGGATACTATTTGACTGATGATCGCGGAATTTTTCGGTACCAAAATCGTTCAGCAAGTATGAAGACCGATGTTTTTGGAGAGCATGGATATAGCCCTGATTACAAGTCTATGCATGGGATTTTCTATGCAAAAGGGCCTCAAATTAAGGAGGGCTTGGTAATTGAGCCTTTCGAAAACGTTCATGTTTATCCATTGATATGTAAAATTTTGGGTCTTCCTATTCCATCGAATATTGATGGAAAACTTGAGGTACTTCAACCCGTACTTAAAGATTGATGGAGCTTCGAAAGGAAATAGAAAGTCGGAAGGATGTAGATTTTTTGGTTCGTAGATTCTACGAAAAAGTGCGAAAGCATGAGCATTTAGGACCGGTGTTCAATCATGTGGTCACTGATTGGGATCATCATCTAGTTCATTTGAGCGATTTCTGGGAAATGATCCTTTTGAATACAGGTCCGGGCAAAGGAAAATTCAATCCTGCCCAAGTTCACCGGGAAGTGGATGCAAAGGTAGACTATCAGGTTGATCAAGTTCATTTTGGGAATTGGCTGGAATTATGGTTTCAGACTATTGACCGCTATTTTATTGGAGAACAAGCCAACTATGCCAAGGAACATGCCCGAAGGATGGCGCATATGCTTTTTATGCGTATTTGGGAGGCTAGACCCCGCTAGACTTTTTCATACTAAAACCTTGAAAACCAAGTGTTTTTTCCTAGATTAATTGAACTTTAACAAGACGATCAATTCTTATGACTAATTTATCATCTAGGGCAACTGCTTTTTGCCTTTTTTTTTCATTCATTCTGATTTTTACAGCTTCAAAATCTTTCGCTCAGGAGGATCTATTTGACTCTAATGAAATCATCGACATCAAGATGGCATTTTCAATTAAGGATCTTCGAAGCACTACTAATGACAGCACATTTACCGAGGAACTAGTTTGGGTGAAGTCCCCCGATGGAGAGTGGGAAGAAATGCCTATTGAACTCCGCGTGAGGGGGAATTTTCGTCTCAGTAACTGCTATTATCCACCCCTCCGGATGAAAATTAAAAAGAAGAATCGTGAGGGGACGATGTTTGAGGAAAATAAAAGTATCAAAGTTGTATTTCCCTGCTCACGCTCTAAAACAGCAGAGTCTTATCTGGCGAAAGAGTTTATGGCTTATCAACTTTTTGAAGAAGTAAGCGAGTATATTTTTGAAACTCGAATGATGCGGGTCACTTTTATCAATGAGGATAAAAAGGATGAGGAAGAGGTCATGTTGGGTTTCTTTTTGGAAGATGATGATGATGTGGCAGATCGCTTTGATGGAGAAATTGTAGATGACAAAAGGATTTTAGGAACGCTATTGGAAGATTTGCCTGCGGTTAGGCATGATTTCTTTCAGATGATGATCGGAAATACGGATTTTTCAGGTCTTTTCAAGCATAATTCCAAAACACTCATGCTTCCAGGAGAAAAATTGGTCCCACTTGCCTATGATTTTGATATGACTGGCTTAGTCAATCCTCCTTATGCACAGGTGAGTGATTTGGTTGATATTGAAAGTGTGACAGATCGATTGTATCGAGGTTTTTGTAGGGAAAAGGAGGTTTTTTATACGGTAAGAGACGAGTTTTTGCAAAAAGAAGAGCGAATTTTTGAGGTGGTGTCCAATTATGAAGAATACATGACTTCCAGTCAGTACCGTGAGTCTGTCCGGTTTTTAGAGGATTTTTTCAATATCCTTAAAAATGATAGGGTCTTTGAAAATCAAATTGTCTTAGCTTGCAGAAATTACTGATAAGTTAATTTTCAGTGAAATGCTGATCCCTGTCAAACTATGATTTGGAAAAAAAATAAGACACCCGAACAGCTCGAAGAAGAAAAGCAGCGGGAAATAGACCGTGAAATCAATAAAACTTCTAAGAAGAAGACAGACGGAGCTAAAACTCATGGAGAAATTCTTCGGGATCAAATTACTGAGGCTCTGGAGACTTATGATAAAAATTCCAGTAGCATTCTTTTGAGTTCTTTTGCAGCTGGATTGGAAATCAGTTTTAGCTTTCTGTTGCTCTGTACATTTTACTTCTTTCTGGAAGGCAGGTCAGACGAGACCGAGATTTTCAAAACCATTTCACTAGTTTATCCAATTGGATTCATTTTGGTAGTATTGGGTCAGAGCATTCTCTTTACTGAGCAGACAGCTTTATTGACTTTGCCTGTGCTTAATAAGAAGCGGTCAATCGGCAGTATGTTAAAGCTATGGGGATTGGTCATAGCAGGCAACCTTCTCGGGGGTTATTTTATGAGTTTTGTTCTGACTTGGCTGGGACCGAGGCTGGAGATATTTGACCATGAAGTAGTTGAAGCTATCGCGATGCATGTATTGCATGGAACCGTCCCTGTGATATTTGTCAGCGCAATCATTGCAGGCTGGCTGATGGGACTTTTATCTTGGCTTTTAGCTTCCTCCAGAGATACCATAAGTCGGATTGTGATCATCTTTCTGATCACCACAGTTCTATCTTTTGCAGGTCTTCATCACAGCATTATTGGTAGCATTGAGGTATTTTCAGGCTTTCTAGTTTCTGATCAAATTCACCTCTCAGACTATTTGACATTTCAATCCACAGCCCTCTTGGGAAATGCCTTTGGTGGGGCAATTTTCGTTGCCCTTTTGAAGTACCGGGCATTTATTTTTAACATTGGAAATTAAAGTTCGGAAAGAAGAAATCACAAGACCATGAAACGGATACTTCTCCTTATTTCAATGATTTGTTTCTCGCTATCCATTGCTTGCAGTGCTCAAAATCAAGCCGAAAAATCTCTGAAAATTGAATGGGATCTTATTGAAAACAAGCTTTCTGAGCCCTATTCCCATCAGGCTAAATTTATAATCGAAAATCAGAGTGAGGTAGCTATTCAACCAGGATGGAAGTTGTATTTCAATAGCATCTTTTTCGACCTGAATGCTCAACTCAAATCCCCTGACTATGAGATCAAGCATCTGGCTGGGGACTTTTTTGTTTTAACCGGTTCAGAGGCTGTAGGATTGATTCCTGTTGGAGAAAAGCTCGAAATCGAATACCTAAGTCGTAATCCTCATTTCAAAAATAGCCATGCGCCGGATGGACTAATTTTCACCTTAGCAGATGGAAGTATTGCTAGTAATCTGAGGTATCAAAAACGTGAAATGAGTGTTTGGGACCTTGAAAAATATGCTGCAGGAAGTCCATTGCCAGTTCCCACCCCAGCTATTTTATTTTCCCAAAACGAATCGCTCAAGGAGCTTTCTGTAGAAGAGATTCCTCCCTTTGTTCCTACGCCTCATTCTTGGTCAAGGCAAGGCGAAACTATTCAGGTTACTCAGGCAGGTTTGGCTGTGGTGGGGGATAAGGTCTTTGCAGAGACGGCGACTTATCTTACCAAGCAGATTAAGGCTCATTACAACCCTGACGTTGACCGAGCAGAGAAACCGGTTCAGATTCGAATTTCGAGGAAGGAAGGCTTTCCATCAGAGGGTTATTCCTTAGAAATTCGGGACAGAAGAGTATTAATCCTTGCTTCTGACGAAAAAGGCGCTTTCTATGGCGTCCAATCTTTTTTAGCATTGCAGTCAGCGAATTTCTGGGATGGGCTTTCCAATCAATTGACTTTACCGCAGATTAGCATTTCTGATCATCCTGCTTATCCCTATCGGGGATTCTTCTTGGATGTAGGACGTAATTTTATGCCCAAAGATGAGATTTTTCGGATACTGGATTTGATGGCTTTGTATAAGCTAAATACCTTTCATTTTCACTTGGCTAATGATGAGGGATGGAGACTTGAGGTCAAAGCACTACCTGAATTGTTTGAATATGCGTCTCAGCGAGGTTTTTCTGATAATGAAACAGACTTTTTGTGGCCATTTTATGCCTCTGGAGTAGAGAAAGGGCAATCACCCGGTTCTGGTTTTTATACTCAAGAGGAATTCAGAGAAATACTTCTTTATGCTGCCGAAAGAAAGATTGAAGTGATTCCTGAAATTGGTTTTCCTGCTCATTCTCGAGCTGCAATTAAGGCGATGGAGAAGCGATACGAGCGATTTAGTCAACTCGGAGAAATTGAAAAAGCTGAGGAATTTCGCTTGATCGACCCTAATGACAACTCGCCTTATCTATCTGCTCAAAATTTTCGAGATAATACCATTTGTGTGTGTAGAGAGTCTGTTTACAATTTTTTTGAAACGGTAGTTTCCGAAATTAAAGCGGTCTATGAAGATGCAGGACTTAGCTTGAAAACCTTCCATACGGGAGGAGATGAGGTACCTCATGGAGTTTGGGAAAATTCTCCGCTTTGCGAGCAGTTTTTGAAAGATAACAAGTCTATGACTAAGGCGGGCTTGGGTGATTATTTTCGATCTCGAATTGGATATTTTTTGAAGCGTCAAGGTATCCAACAAGCCGGTTGGGAAGAGATAGGACAAAAGCTTGAAGGGGGGGAAGTCATCCCTAATCCTGATTTTTCGGATCGTTCTTGGCAGCTGTATGCTTGGAATGCCGTTGCCGGTTGGGGAGGGGAAGATATGGCTTATAGATTGGCTAATGCTGGGTATCCTGTAGTGATCTCCTCCAGCGCCAATTACTATTTTGACCTTTCATCAAGTTGGGATCCACGAGATCGGGGACATACCTGGTCTGGAGTCACGAGCTTATTCAATACCTGGCAAACTGTACCGGGAAAATTCCACCTATCTCACGACGAGACCGTGGAAGGAAAGCCTTGGGATTGGGAAGAAGCGGAGCAATCATTTGAAAAACTCACCGAAAAGGGAAAAGAAAATATTCTAGGGATTCAAGGACAGATTTGGACGGAGACAGTAAAAAGCCCAGAAATGCTAGAATCTTACCTTTTACCTCGTTTCTTAGCACTTACCGAACGTGCATGGGTCGGAGATCCAAATTGGTCGGAAGCTAGTACTATTCGGGAAAAATTAGAAATGCGAGAATTGGAGTGGAATATTTTCGCTAACCAAGTTGGTCAAATTGAACTTCCTAAGCTGGAGAAAATTAATGGAGGATATGAAATTTCCATTTCACCTCCCGGACTTCAATTGCGTGAAGGAATGGTGTATGCTAATACTGAGTTACCTGGTTTGATTATTCGTTTTACCACGGATGGTTCTGAACCTACAGCAGAAAGCTCTCTTTATTCAGAACCTATTCCTTTTTCGGAAAAACTCCGATTTAAAGCATTTACAAAAAGTGGCCAAGGTAGTCATGTGAGTTGGTTGGAAAATTAAAGCGGAGGAACTTGTCCTTTGTATTTCTCCAAAAGGCTGTCATTATATTTTTCGCCCTCTTCGGTATTGGCACTGATGAAAAGTTCTGGAATCGTGCCAGCTTTGACTAAGCTCTCCACAGCCTGCGCCATGATGGCTTGAAGAAGTGCTGCTCCGATCACCGTGGAAGTTGCTCCTACTTTTCCCGGAATTCCTGAAATCTCAACTGCAGCATCACCGATTTCACCCTGATTATCCAGAACCAAATCACTTACTTGGTAAAGCTTCAAACCGGAACTATGTCGTGATACCACAGATCGACTATGAGCAAGGTTGGTTATACAAATTACCTTTGCTCCTTGATTTTGGAATGCTTGAGCAAGTTCAATCGTTACAGCATTTCTCCCTGAATTTGAAGCGATTATAAGAGTATCCTTTGAGCTTAAGTTTATTTGACTCAGGATTTTATAGGCATATCCTTCTTCCCGTTCGAGTAGAGAGCTTTTCGAAGCACTTTCATGAAGCATCAAGGGTGGATCTAATATTGGGTAAACCCTTGCAAATCCCCCTGCGCGGTAAAAAATCTCTTCTGCTAAAAGATGGGAATGGCCCGTTCCAGCAGTGTAAATCCAACCTTCATTTTGAATGGTGCTTGCGACCCATTCTGAAGCCTGAAGAATCTCTTGCTCCTGTGAGAAAGCTCCTTTGAGTTTGGATAGGATGAGTCTATGAAACCGCTCAAATGCCTTTTCCATAACTTCAGTTTAAAAGAATTTCATCGACAAATACCCATCCTTTGGCTCCTGCTCCGGGATGCCAAGGTGGAAGTGATTGGATGGGGTAGAGTTTGACTTGAATTTTTTCAAAATCAGCATCTTTCAAAGAATAGGAAAGAAGTTCGGATCTGATTTCTCCTATTTGTTCGGACTGTTCTGGTTTTTCAGAATGAATAATGGTGCTTTTTCCATTCTTCCAACCAATGATTTCTACCCGAGTAGGAGGAAAAATATAGGCTGATTCATTGTAAAGTAAACTAATCGCCAATTCTGAAATTGACTGACTTTCCTTCAGCATCAACTCAGCTACAAACGGATCTTCGCTGTAGCCCAGCCACTCACCAGAAGTGTGATTATTTTCTCCTTTGATTTGGTCGAAAAGCGTCTCTTCAAGATCGCCCTGATATCTTGGGTTTGGCTGGGTCAACAAGAGATATTCTGTAGGTTTGATTCCGGATTTCATAAATACGGAACTAACTTCCTGTGATCCAATCCACCCTTTCGCAAAAGCTTTTGCCCTTATTTTTCCGGAACTTGTCACTGTGATAGGTGATTCGTAAACGGGACTTGACAAGCTGTCTGGCTCGGTTCCATCAATACTGTATCGGATTTCTACAGATGGAATGGGGTGGCTGAGCTCCATTTCTAGGCTTTCTGAAAATAAAATGCGCTCCTGTTTGATTCTTGGAGGGTTAAGAGGAAGAATTACATCCGATCCATCAAAGCCAAAGTCAATTTCGGTTTTTGGTAATTGAGCTCTTAAATTGGCTTTTTGTTCAGCGGATAGTCCTGTCTGCCAGAGAAAAAGCTTTTCAAGGTTTTTCATAGCCGAAATTCTCTCCATGGCAGCTTCTGAAAGTTGAATTCCGGAAAGTGAAAGCTCTTTCAAGCTCTCAATATTTGGGATGCGCTCCAATTGATCTTCATCAAGCTCTGCAAAATTCAAGGATAGCTTTTCAAGATTTGGGAAATCATTTAGAAAATCCAGTGAAGCATTACCAAGAGGCATTTTGTCCAAATTCAAGGAAATCAATTGAGTCCTGATTTCCTGCAAGTCAGAAAGCGATTTTGGGTCAAAAGCAGCAATTCCAAAGTAGGAGAGTTCCAATGCAGGGGACTCAGGATAGATGGGATTTACTTTTCTGAAAAATGTATTCAGCTCTTCAAGCTTTTCATCAGATACTGCATCAAAATCATACTCCTGTTTACTATCGAAGGTCTTAGATGCAAATTGAAATAATTCATGCTCTTCAGGAAGATCAGCGACTTTTTGATCAAAAGTTGCTCCTGAATTGACCCAAGCAGTCAAAATATTCATTTCCTCTTCGGTGAGCTGGGTTTTATTCTTGGGAGGCATATGCTCCTCCTCTTCCAAGGGCAGATTGATTCGTTGAATTAAAAGGGAATTGTCAAGGTCGCCAGCAAGGATAAAAGGTCCTGATTTGCCACCTTTTTGTAAGCCTTCTACAATATCCATCCGAAGCTCACCTTTTACCTTTCCGTCTCGATGGCAGCTCTCGCATTTACTCTTTAGAATCGGTCGGACTAGGTGCTCAAAAACTTCCGCCTCGGCTAGTGTGACCTCAGGTTCAGCTGTTTTGAGTGGAGCTAGTAAGAAATCCTCCCCATGCGTGATGGCAGCTCCCCAATGTCCGGTCAAAACAATACAAAGCATCAAAAGGATTGAAGGAATTTGAAGTGCATTTTGCTTTCTTTTTTGAAAAAAATAGAAAAAACTTCCTCCCCAAAAGGTGATCATACCGGCCCACTGATGCCAAAAGAGCGCATCGCCTTCATACCCCTCACTGGATAACACTAAACCTGCGATTACCGTGATCCCGGAGAAATTTGCGCCCAAAAGCAAAAGAAAAGGAGCAATCTGAGTGTATGCTTCACTTTTGTAAGACTTGGGTAAAATCCAAAACAACAATCCTCCCATCACCAAAACTATGGGGAAGTGTAAAAGTAGGGGGTGAGCTCTTCCCAATACTTGAAGAAAAGGTGGAATACTTGCGATTTCTATTCCGACTAAAAGAATCGCGGAAAATCCAAACCATACGAAAAGTAGGTTTTCTAGAATTGCTAATGGGCTAATGCGGGATCGGGCCATTTAGACTAAAATATCTTTGACTACATGACCTGAAACATCTGTCAGCCTGTACCTTCTTCCAAGATGTTTATAAGTGAGCCTTTCGTGATCTATTCCCATCAAATTAAGAATTGTGGCTTGGAAATCATGGACATGAACCGGGTTTTCAGTGATGTTGTAGCCAAATTCATCAGTTTCTCCATAGACCATTCCAGACTTCACACCGCCTCCAGCCATCCAAATGGAGAAAGCTCGAGGATGATGATCTCTACCGTAGTTTTCCAGTGTTATTTTTCCCTGGCAATAATTAGTCCTACCGAATTCCCCTCCCCAGATGACTAGGGTCTCATCCAAAAGTCCACGCTGTTTCAAGTCTGTAATCAGTGCAGCAGAAGCTTGATCTACATCCTTCGCCTGCATAGCCATTTGACTGGGGAGATTATCATGCTGATCCCAGCCTTGGTGATACAATTGAACAAAGCGAACACCACTTTCGGATAATTTTCGGGCGAGAAGACAGTTGGCAGCATAGGTGCCCGGTACGAGACAATCTGGTCCGTATAGCTTGACGATTGAATCAGGCTCTTTGGAGACATCGGTGATTTCTGGTACAGCAGTCTGCATTCGGAAAGCCATCTCGTATTGCTGGACTTTTGCAGTGATAGCTGGATCGTTGAATTCCTTGAAGCTAAGATCATTCATGGCGGCAATGTGATCCAGCATTTTTCTCCGTTCATTTCTACTCATAGAATGAGGGTCCCGGAGATAAAGCACTGGATCCTCTGAATTTGAGAACTGTACACCTTGATGAGTGGCATCTAGAAAACCATTGCTCCAAAGCTTACTGTAAACACCCTGACCATTTCCTCTGCCACGGCTTAGAAGCACGCAAAAGGCCGGTAGGTTGTTGTTTTCACTTCCAAGCCCATAGCTAAGCCAAGAACCCATGCTGGGTCGGTTTCCTACCTGAGCTCCTGTTTGAAAGAAGGTCAAAGCAGGATCATGGTTGATGGCCTCCGTATGCATGGATTTGATGATACAGATGTCATCTACTACTTTGGCGGTGTAGGGGAAAATGGAGGAAATCCACGCCCTGCTTTCCCCATATTGATTGAAGTCATAATAGGAACCAACCAAAGGAAACTTATCCTGTCCGGCGGTCATACCTGTCAATCGCTGACCCATCCGGATGGACTCAGGTAGGTCCATCCCGTAATTTTTTTGCAAAAGTGGTTTGTAATCAAAGGATTCAAGCTGAGAGGGAGCCCCATTTTGAAAAAGGTAAATAACTCGCTTGGCTTTCGGAGCAAAGTGTGGCAAAGCGGCCATGATAGCATCTTCTGCTTCCGATTTGCCTGAAAAAAGGTCTGGAATCAATAGAGAACCTAAGGCGGCACTCCCTAAGCCTAGACTTAATCTGGAAAGGAATTTCCTTCGATTCAAACTTAATCCATGCTCCAAAAATTCCTTCTCCATCGCTATATCTTGGTTATTGTTTCTTCTAAATTATACAGACTGACAATCACCTGCATCAGTGCGGCAGTTCTGGGATTTATATCCTCTTCCTGGAGTGGATATTCTCCCACAGCGAGCGTTGGCTTGATAGTCTCCGGTTCTGATCCAAATCGCTCCAACTGATCTTTAAAATAGTCAGAAATCAAGGAAGCTTCTGAGTCTTTCATCGGTCTACAGAGTATGCGTTTGAAAGCTTCTTCAACGGCCGCTTCAGAATCTGAATGTTTATTGGTTAGCTCACTGGCCAAGACTCGAGCAGCTTCCAAAACCATGGGGTCATTGAGCATGACGAGAGCCTGAAGGGGGGTATTGGTTCTTCCTCTGTCTACTTCGCATCGATCTCGATTACTAGCGTCAAAGATGATTGCTTTTGGCGGTGGAACAGTCAGTTTAATGAAATTGTAGATTCCTCTTCGGTAAAGGCTTTCTCCAGTATCCTGCTCATATTTCGCCAATTCTCCCCGGCCTGAGGTGGCTGCTTCCCAAATACCATCAGGCTGATAAGGCTTTACGCTAGGCCCTCCAACTTTTTGCACCAGAAGACCACTACTTGCCAATACCAAGTCCTGGATATTTTCAGCAGGTAATCTCAATCTCGGAGCTCGAGCCAAATACACGTTTTCCGGATCGGTTTTGAGATGTCTGTCTGTGATTTGAGCAGATTGTCGATAGGTGGCCGAAGAAAGGATCTGCTTCAGCAGGCGTTTTATGTCCCAACCGTTTTCCATAAAATCCACCGCTAGCCAGTCCAGCAGTTCGGGATGGGAGGGAAGGTCCCCTTGCATTCCAAAGTCCCCTGCCGATTTGACGATGCCTGTTCCGAAGATTTCTTGCCAAATCAAATTTACAAATACTCTGGCAGTCAGAGGGTTATCTTTATTGGTTGCCCATTGAGCCAGTCCCAGTCGGTTTTTGGGTAGCTCATCCGAAAACTCCAGAATAGATGCTGGCGTTGATGGATTTACAGGATCGGTCGGTGCATCATATACTCCTCGGTCCAGAATATAGGTGGTCCGAGCCTCTTCTTCATCTAATTCACCCATCACGGAAATACTTAATCTACTTGTATCGGGATGGTTAATGAAATCCAAGATGCCTCCCAAGTCCTCTTGCTCTACCCATAGAATAGGCGTTTTGGCAGGTTTGGAGACGCTGACATCCCCTTCGAAACCTTTTTCCCGGCTATTATTGAAGAAGGCGAAAAGTTCAAAATATTCTTTCTGAGAAAATGGATCGTACTTGTGGTCGTGACATTGTGCACATTCCATGGTAATGCCAAGCACCCCTGTGCTGAAGGTGTTGGTTTTGTCCAAAACATATTCGATGCGGTATTCTTCATCTATCACGCCTCCCTCTTCGGTGTATTTGTGATTTCTGTTGAAAGCTGTCGCCAAAATTGTTTCCTTGGTCGGATTGGGAAGTAGATCCCCAGCCAGTTGCCAAGTGATGAATTGATCGTAAGGTAAGTTATTGTTGAAGGCATGAATGAGCCAATCCCGATAGGGCCATTGGGTTCGGATATTGTCATCTTGATAGCCGTAGCTGTCCGAGTATCTTGAAATATCCAGCCAAAGGATCGCTAACTTTTCTCCGAAGCTTTGCTCTGAAAGAAGATTATTCAATAAGTCTTCGTAGGTATTTTCTCCTTCAAAACCCTGGTATCGTTCCAAAATTTCTGGACTAGGAGGTAGGCCAGTCAGATCTAAACTCGCTCGCTTGATCAATTCATAATCTTCGGCTTCTGGATTGGGCTCTAGCCCTTTTTCCTTCATCTTCTTCCAGGTGAAATGATCAATTTCATTTCTAGCCCAGTCAGGAGCTTCAGGGATTTGTTTTTTTTCTGGTTTGACAAAAGCCCAATGAGGTTCGTATTTAGCTCCTTGCTCAATCCATTTTTTGATCAATTCAATTTCAGAATCCAACAGCTTCAAATTTGACTCTGGGGGAGGCATTTGTTCGGAGGGGTCTTCCGATATAATTCTATGATAGACTTCTGATGCACTTGGTTCTCCAGCTACCAAAGCGAATTTACCCGGGTTTTCTTTCAGGGCTTCGAAGGCTCCTGTTTCGGTATCCAGTCTTAATCCGGCTTCTCGCTTATTGGCATCGGGTCCATGGCAGGCGAAGCATTTATCAGAAAGGATGGTGCGAATATGAAAGTTGTAGCTGATTTGATCTACAGCTTGTAACTCAGGAGAATTGGATGAGGTGCCTGTACATCCCCATCCGAATAAACCTGCAAGGAATAGCGTGTAAAACGAATTTTTTGCCGACAATTTCAAAAGCTGAATTGAGTTATTTTGAAAAAGTAAGTTAAATAAAAATTTTCAAAAAGTTTTTCCCTTTTTCTAAAAAAAGAGGTTTGTCTAGATTTGAAAAAAAGGGGTTCTAGATTTCAATTTTTGGAGATAAAAAATAGGATTTAAAGGCAAAAAAAAAGCTCAGACCTAAGTCTGAGCTTTGTGCACTCGGAAGGATTCGAACCCTCAACCCTCGGAGCCGAAATCCGATATTCTATCCAGTTGAACTACGAGTGCTTATTCCGATTTAGCTTTGAAGTACTCCTTGTACTTTTTCAGCTGCTTCTTTCAATGTAATCGCCGAGAAAACTTTCAATCCCGACTCGTCGATAATCTTGGCACCTTCTTCTGCATTGGTACCTTGAAGTCTTACGATAATTGGAACGCGAATATCGCCAATAGATTTGTAAGCTTCAACAACTCCGCTAGCAATTCTATCACATCTTACGATTCCTCCGAACACGTTGATCAAAATTGCCTTAACATTGGGATCCTGAAGGATAATTCTAAATCCAGCTTCAACGGTAGTAGCGTTAGCACCACCTCCCACATCTAGGAAGTTGGCAGGCTCACCACCGGATAATTTGATCATATCCATGGTAGCCATCGCTAGTCCGGCCCCATTTACCATACAGCCTACGTTTCCGTCAAGCTTCACGTAGTTTAGACCAGATTTACCAGCTTCCACTTCCAATGGATCCTCTTCAGAGATATCGCGAAGCTCAGCAAGGTTTTTCTGACGATACAAAGCATTGTCGTCAAGATTTACCTTAGCATCAACAGCTAGGATTTTGTCATCCGAAGTCTTCAATACAGGATTGATCTCAAACTGAGAGGAGTCCGTTCCTTCGTATGCCTTATAAAGAGCAGCGATGAATTTGACCATTTCTTTGAAAGCATTTCCGCTAAGTCCAAGTTTGAAAGCGACCTTTCTTACCTGAAAGCCTTGCAATCCTACTTTCGGATCGATCCACTCTTTGATGATTTTCTCAGGAGATTTTTCTGCAACCTCTTCGATATCCATTCCGCCTTCTGTAGAAGCCATGATTACGTTGCAACCTTTGGCTCTATCTAGGAGGATAGATAGATAATATTCCTTTGGTTCTGAATCGCCAGGATAGTAAACGTCCTCAGCGATCAAAACTTTACTTACTTTCTTACCTTCTGGACCCGTCTGATGAGTTACAAGTGTTCCGCCAAGAATATTCTTAGCTTTTTCACCTACCTCCTCAAGTTTTTTGGCCAATACCACGCCGTTTGAACCAGTTTCTTGGATTTTACCTTTTCCTCGACCACCAGCGTGGATTTGAGCTTTGATCACATACCAAGAGGTACCTGTTTCCGCGTTCAACTTAACTGCAGCTTCGTGGGCAGCTTCTGGACTGTCTGCTACGATTCCTTCTTGAATCCGGACTCCGTAACCTTTCAATACTTCTTTCGCCTGATACTCGTGTATGTTCATTGCTCAAAATTTTTGGCGAAGTTAAGCCCTTCAGCTTTATAAATCAAACCTGAAAAAATCCTTTTTTATCAAAAAAAAGCCTTTAATTCCCATTTTCTAAAAATATCCAACTTGCTAATCCTTTAGAAAGAAATCTATAATGCTGACTGCCAGAGAGATTCATAAGTCATACGGAAACCTTCATGTTTTGAAAGGAGTAAACCTTGAAATATCCTCTTCGGAAATTGTTTCCATCGTGGGTTCCTCCGGTGCTGGAAAAAGTACGCTTTTACACATTTTGGGCACTTTAGATGAGCCTGATTCCGGAGAGGTTTTGATTGAAGGGAAAAATATCTTCGCCCTGAATCGAGATAAGCTAGCCACCTTTCGCAATCAGACGGTAGGCTTCATTTTTCAGTTTCACAATTTGTTGCCGGAATTTACGGCCATAGAAAACATTCTGATCCCCGGGTTTATCCAAGGGCAATCCGAGTCTAAGTTGAAAAAAAGAGCTTCAGAACTAGCAGAAATCCTGTCAATCAGTCATCGATTGGATCATAAGCCTTCTGCACTTTCAGGAGGGGAACAGCAGCGAGTGGCTGTGGCCAGAGCTTTGATCAATGATCCAAAAATTATCTTCGCAGATGAACCAAGTGGAAACTTGGATACGCAAAATGCCCATCAACTTCATGATCTTTTTTTCAAGCTTCGGGATGAACTAGGACAGGCATTTGTCATTGTCACTCACAATGAAGAGCTGGCAGCCATGGCTGATCGAAAGCTGGAAATGAAGGATGGAGTAATGGTCTAGCCTACTTTTTCAACTTTTTCAGCATGGCTTCGATATGCTTTTTTGATTCAAACATATCCTGAAATACTCCGGCAATTTTCATGTCCGAATCGATGAAATAGGTAATTCGCTTGGGCATCTTGATGAGTGGAATGAGCGCGTCGTATGCTTTGCAAACTTTTCCGGATTCATCTGCCAAAAGCTCAAAGGGAAGTTTATGAGTTTTTTTGAACTTCTCATGTGTCTCGATAGAATCTCTACTTACTCCAAAGACAGGAATATCCAAATCCCGAAAAGCCTCAAATTGATCTCTAAATTCACAAGCCTCCGCAGTACAACCGGGGGTGAAGTCCTTTGGATAAAAGTATAATACAAAGCTTTTTCCAGATAGGTCTTGATGTAGATTCAGTGAAAGTCCAGAAGTCCCTTTTACAGAAAAGTCTGGTGCTTGGGTGCCAATTTTTAATGCCATGAGTTTAAAACTGTATTTAAAACTGTTTGTTAGCTTGAACTCAAAGTAATGAAAAATGATTCTTTCTTTCTTACTTGCTCCAACTGATTAAAATAAAGCTCCGACCTTGAAACTATCCGGTGTGCAGTCCATGATTTTGGCAGGAATATTCTTTGCCTTGATGAATGTGTCTGTGAAGTTTATCCCTCATATTCCGGCGATCGAAATCATCCTATTTCGCTCCATTTTTAGCCTTATTTTCAGTTATGCTTTTCTGAAAAGTCAGGGTGTATATGTCTTTGGGAATAATAAAAAACTACTGGTAATCAGAGGTGTAGTGGGTTCGATTGGACTGATTACCTTTTTCTACACGCTTCAGAAAATCCCCTTGGCAAGTGCTGTGACCATTCAATACCTATCACCGATTTTCACCACGATTTTGGGAATATTTCTAGTTAAGGAACGGGTCAAGCCTATTCAATTCTTCTATTTTGGTTTGGCTTTTCTAGGTGTGATTGTGGTGCAAGGTTTTGATCCGAGAGTGGATTTGCTTTATGCCAGCATAGGAATTATTTCTGCACTTTTTTCGGGCTTGGCTTACAATGTGATCCGAAAATTGAAGAATACTGAGCACCCTTTGGTGATTATTTTTTACTTTCCCCTAGTTACCTTACCCATTGCCTCCGTTATTGTATTATTCAATTGGGTAAATCCTGTGGGTTGGGATTGGGCGATATTGCTTTGGATTGGAATCTGTACTCAGGCAGCACAATACTTCCTGACTTTAGCATATCAAAACTCAAATGTGTCTAAAGTTTCAAGCCTAACATATTTGGGAATGATTTATGCATTGTTTTTTGGGTATATCTTTTTCGAAGAGACATTTACGCTTGGTTCTTACATAGGTATGGGCTTGGTTGTACTGGGAATATTATTGAATTTAAGAGAAAAGTAGTATGAAGTGGTTACATTTTGAAAGTGAGATGCGACTTAAAAGAAAACCTTTAAAGATGAGCCCTAAATCTTTTCTATCACTAATAGCATTCGCGCTGATATTCCTTTCCATTTTTTCTTGTGTAGAAGAAACGGAAGATCCTCCAGGAAATGGTCAGTTAAATTTTGACTGTAACCAGTTTGCCTACGCGGATACGATATATTATTTGAATGCCACCCAAAATATACTTGTAAGCCCTACTAATCCTATCCAAGGAACTTTCGAAGCAAGTCCAAATGGCTTAGCAATCGATCCTAGTTCAGGAGTTATCGATATCAATGCGAGTGAAACAGGTCTTAAATACAAAATCACATTTACTCCTCAGGGAAGCAACCAGACATGTGAGACTTTTCTGACTATTGGAGGAGTCAATTACCTGGATGGAGTGTATGTTTTGGATCAAAATCAAACCTTGGCAGCGCCTATATACAACGGAGTTCCAGGGCTTGCCCTACCTTGTAATGATGACGACGATGACGATGATGACGATGATGACGATGACGATAGTAGTTGTGACTTTGATACCGAGAATCCTACTGGGCAGTTATTAGAGGATTTAGGATTTGAGATTTCAAGTGATGGCGTCTTTGATTTATTGGAGACAGTGGAAAATGGTACTTTCGGTGCCACTCCTGTGAATGGAGAAGTTCTTGATGTTGAGTTATTTTATAGATTGGCAGATTTGAGCGGGGAAGCATTAAATTCTATTCCGTTGCGTTTCTTTTATTATGAAACAGTGGCCGATATCCCACAGGCTCTTTTGGATGATATTGAAGAAAAAAGTGATCTAATCAATGAGCTTAGATCAGGAAAATCGTCTAATTTCAGGATAGCAAATCAAACCAGGCCCCGAAAAGTGCCAAGGCCACCATTCATAGTAATTGTGGCGAATCTACAGTAGGGGCTTTAACAGCCCCTAATAGTGTCAAATCTTTGGAGTCGTCTTTTATGTTTTAGCATTTTTTTTATACCTCTAATTGTCAAAGGGCAAGAGAAAAATCAAAAAATCCAAAAGGCTGATTCTCTTTATTTTTTACCATTTCCAGAGGAGAAAGATGATAGAATGGCAATGGAACTCTATTCAGAAATTCTCTCTGAGGTTCCAGATTCTGATGAAGTATTCGATTTCATAAGAGCTGCCGAGCATTTGGGCAACCTACAAGTGATCTACGGCTTGCAGTCAGAAGCTGCAAACACCTACCGTAAGGCCTTATTTTTCACAAAGGGATTTCAAAAGCCAGATACCTTGGTCTATGCCTCAAACTTGTACCTCGGTGAGGTTCTTTTTCGGATGAGTAGACTTGACAGCGCGATTTTTCATCTGAAAGAAGCTGAACGTCTTCAGGATCAAATCAGTACAGGGACCTTACCAGAGCGGCTTTTTAATGCCTTGGGAGTCTACTACTTCGAGACCGGGAATTATCTTCAAAGTATTCAATATTTCACACAGGCAGAATCATACTTGGAGACTTCCGGAGATTATGCACAATTTGCCCGCTACAGTTTTTTGAGCAATAAAGCCTCCGCGCTCTACCATTTAGAAGAATACGATAGTGCACGTTCGATTTACCTCCAACTCCTGGACTGGAATATCAATTCCAATCAAGTTCGGATTAACCTGGCAAATACTTTTCTAAAGGAAAAAAGGGGAGGAGAAGCTTTGGAAGTACTGAGTCAGATCGATGGCGTTTCTGGCACGAATTACTTATCCTACTTGAACCTCCAAACGAAAGCATTTCTACTTCAAAATAATCTATCAAAAGTAGATAGTCTGCTCCAGGCCACACAGTTTGCCTTGGATAGCCTCCAAATACCTCCTAAAAACTATCAAAGAGGTATCTTCTTAGCCAACTTTGGAGATTTTAAATCTAAGCAAGACAGGCTTAAAGAAGCAGTCACTTATTATCATTTATCTGTCAGAGAGTTACATCCCAGTTTTAATTCAGAAGATATCTTTGACAACCCCAAAGAACTTTCCTTGGGAATGGGTGCAGTTACACTTTTTGAAAGCTTGGTCTCTAAGGCTCGTGCAGCTTGGAGTTTATACAGGATAAACCAAGAAGCCGAATTTTTCGAATTAGGCTGGGATTCTTATGAATCTGCCTTTGCATTAGCTGAATTTATATCAGCAAATTTCGATAATGATGAGGCCAGAATATTCTTGGGTGATCAGGTTTTACAAGCCTACCAATTAGCAATTAGGCAGTTAATAGCTTTTTCCCGAAGCAGTCATGAAGAAAGAATCAAAAATCAAGTATTCCTTTGGGCAGAACAGAGTAAGTCAACTGCACTCAGGCTGGGTATCTTGGAAACTAAGAGACGGCAAAAATCAGCTATTCCAAAGAAACTGCTTGAGGAAGAGCGATTGATTTTACAAAAATTGGCTAAAAATTATCGAGATCAGTATGAGAATTTTGATGAATCTCAGCTCGTAGATCTCAAATCTGAATACACTGAATTACAGGTCAGCCTATCTAGACTTCGTGATGAGATCAAGGAGTTTTCCCAAACAGAAGAGGATTCTGCTAATCTCACTCTAGCAAACATTCAAAATAGACTGCCTGACAACACTGTTTTACTATCCTTTTTTGAAGCTGATGATTACCTAGTCATTTCATTGCTGAGCAATAAAAATCTTGACTGGAAAGTAATTGATTGGAGTGAAAAGGATCGAGATAAGGTACTGGCATGGAAAGAGCAAATTAGATCTTGGAAGTCAGGGATGCGATATCAAATCCCTGAATTTATTGATTCACTGAGTGTTCGGGTTTTTGAAAACTGGGGAAATGAAATCAGTGATTCCAAACTGTTAATGATTGTTCCACACGGTACTTTCTCTGGTGTTTCCTTTGATGAGCTTTACGTTGATGGAGAAATGCTTATCGAAAAACTACCGATCAGCTACCAATTTTCGGCCCTTCAAATTCAAACTCAAGAACTCTCTCCTTGGAATGGATCGAGCATGATAAGCTTTGCACCTTTTGATAGGAGCTCAGGTCCAGAGGGATTGGGACTTCCCGTTCTACTTGGATCGGCAGCTGAAATTGAGAGCTTGCCGGGCTTGAAGATTCAGGGCTCTGAAGCCACACTTCAGCGATTTCTAGCTCAAGCAGATCAAAATAAAGTTATTCATTTAGCTACCCATGCCATCGCTTCTGATGAAGATAATGAGGCATCTTTTGTGGCATTTTATCCGGAAGGAGATTATAGACTTTTTGAAAACGAATTGAGGTATCAAGCTTTTGATCAGGTCGAATTGGTGTTTTTGAGTGCCTGTGAAACCGGGTCTGGCAAATTCAGTGAATCAGAAGGACTTGTCAGTCTGGCTCGGGCTTTTTCATTTTCAGGAGCTGATAATCTTATATCCACGCTATGGCTAACAGAAGATCGGGTAGCAGCCTATTTATCAAAAGAGTTTTACAAGGGGCTGGACGCGGGTTTGACTTATGCTGAGGCACTGAGGGAGGCAAAGCTAAGCTTACTCCAAGATCCAGAAATGGTACAGTTTCGGGATACTCCTTATTGGACCAATTTTGTCCTGGTGGGGCAGATTCAGGAGAAATCTATTTGGAACTCCATGATTCAGCTTATTCTCATTGTGGGAATTATCCTGATTTTGGCCGGATTGATTTATTGGTTTTTAATTTCTCGCCGGAGATAGAAAATCAGTCGGGTTTAGAATAAAAAAATCCGGCAAATTACTCTGCCGGATCGGATCGAAAGAGTCAGTGCCCTAGTCCAACTCTAGCTCGATGTCTAAGGAGTTTTCTATGCGCTCGAGAATTCGATTGTAGATACCTTTATTTTGGTCTCTGGAAATCACCAAAACACCATCAGTGAGCTCCGCATCCTCTAAATCTTCATTAGATACAGCTAAAAACCACTTACTTGCATCTATCTCCATCAAGGCGAAAGGATTATTTGATCCATCGAAGAAGAATAGCTCATCATCATCTCCTTCCAATTCTAGCTCAAAATCCAAATCATCGTCATCATCTCCATAAACTTCAAGACGCAGGGGAACAGAGCTGCCGTCACTTTTTGTAAATGTCCCTTCGAGGTAAATGCTTGGTTCATTTCGGTGATCAATCAGATCCACTTCAAACTCGATTTCCTCGTAAGTACCTGAGGCTATATTGATGAAAAAGTCAGCATCAGAAGAGAACTGATCAAAATTGATCTTTTTGATCTCTGGGAATGAATATTCAATTTCTCGCTCGAATCTTCCATTGTCATCTTCTCCTTCGACTTCCAATTCTATTTCCTTGACTTGGATGAACCCGGAATTAATCTGTACTCCTTCTTCCATGATTCTTGAATTTGGATTGGATGAATTGGCGAGTTTAACGCCTACTGCCATTTGTACATCACCATCTCCGATAGCGATAGGATCATTTTCTTCAGAGCAAGAAGCAAAGCCAATCATAGTGGCAACTGCAGCAATTAATGGGTATCTTTTCATGGTTTAGTATTTTTGATTGTTTGGTAGTAGGTCGGAGCCGGATAAATATTTGTAACCGCCTCGAAGGATTTTTTTTAATTTTTTTTCTCAGCTTGATCTGATTAATATTTCAAATCCAAAATTTTGATTTTTAGTGCGTCCCAGCGATTAATAGTTTGGTGATATTTGTGTCTCGGATTTGATCGGATTTTTTCAAGTTGATTTTGAGCTAGATCGTATTCGCCACTTAGAAGGTAGCCTTGCATGAGATAATAGTCTATCTCTTCTACATACATTTTCTCAGAAGAGGATTCATTGATAGTCTCAATCTCCCGTAATTCATCGACAGCAAGCTTACCTTCCCCTAGCTCCAGGAAGGCCATCCCTAGAATAAATTTTCCCTCTATGGTCAAATCACTGTTGCCTTTTGCCAGCGCTACTACTTCTTCAAAATCAGACTCATTAAAGGCTTTTTTCAAAGAAGAAATCTCAGCCGATTCACCTCTCATGACTGGGATATTGTAGGAAAGAAAATCTTCATTTACCCCTTGAGGTGTAGTAGAAATTACCAAAAATGAGGCCAACCCTACAAGTAGAATCGTCATAGAAGCTGCCACTCGAATGCTCCATTGTTGAAAGTTGGAGATGGTTTTGGTTCCATCGGATGGTTTCTTTTTTCTTTCGGATAAGTAGGAAGCTTGCACATCCTGAATTGTCGATTTCCAACCAGCCAATTCTATTGCTTCCCGGCTGATTTTCAAGGCATCGAGTTCATCAGCCAGTGATTGATTGTTTTTTATTTTCTCTTCAATGGCCTGATTTTGGTCCATGCTGAGTTTACCGTCTAGGTAATCTTCCAAAATGAATAAGTCTAGTTTATTTTTCATTTCTTAATGATTTCAAGAGTTGTTCTCCGATATGGGGAGAAGACTTTACTGATTCAATTAATGATTTGAGACATTTATATTTTTTATTCCGCAATACCTGCTCGGAGCTGAACTCCATTTTCTCGCAGATTTCTTTCATGGCCATGTCTTCGTAGTAGAAGAGCTTGAGTATTTTTTTGCATGTTTCACCAAGCTTATCAAACAAAGTCATGACGAAATTTAAATTCTCCTGACGGGTGATTGCCTCGCTGACATCCAGTTCATTTTCTTCATGTTTTGTCAGGTAATTTTCATGTCGTGCCTGACTGCTTCTTTTTCTCCTGATTTCGGATATCCATTTATTTTTGGAAATGCTGTAAAGCATGGATTTGATCGTAGATTCGCCTCTGAACTTTCCTGTCTTTATCATTTGAACCATCACTAGCATGGATTCTTGAATGATATCTGCAGCCTCCTCTTCTGTTCCTGAATTTTGTATTACCATACTTTCTAGCATATCATAATGCTGTTCATAAAGCTGTGCTATTGCCTTATTTGGATTCGAATTCCTCTGGATCATTTCAGTAATTTCAAGATCGCTCAAGTTTTTTTCTAGCTTCATCCGCTTTCAATAATAAGTCGTGTTCACTCGTAAAAATGTAATCAAAATAGGTAAATAAAATCTTGACTAGAAGAGAAAAGACTTCTGTTTCATTGAAAAATTCCCTAAAAAACTCTTGATACCCGTTTGACTCCTTTATTTTTGATGGAAAGTAAAATTTTATGAAAATCACCAAAGACCTTTACACTGGCAGCCTTGCTCTGCTTACGGATTTTTATCAGCTGACCATGGCTTATGCCTATTGGAAGGCGGGGAAAGGTGATCAGGAGGCTGTATTTAACCTTTTTTTTAGAAAGCACCCATTTAATGGTGGTTTTACAGTGGCTGCCGGATTGGAATACGTGGTGGATTATTGTAGAAATTTTCGATTCGAAAAGCAGGATATCGATTACCTGGCAGGGATGAAAGCTCCTGACGGTTCTCCCCAATTCGAAAAGGGTTTCTTGGATTACCTCAGTGAGATGCGTTTTTCATGTGATATCGAGGCAGTGGAGGAGGGGACTATCGTTTTCCCCAATGCTCCCATGCTTCGAGTGAAAGGTCCCCTGATTCAGTGTCAATTACTCGAAACCCCACTACTTAATATCTTGAACTTTCAAACCTTGATTGCAACCAAGGCGGCTAGAATTACATTGGCCGCAAAAGGAGAACCTGTTTTGGAATTTGGTCTTCGGAGAGCTCAAGGGATTGACGGAGCGCTTGCCGCAAGCCGGGCGGCCTTTATCGGGGGATGTACTTCTACAAGTAATGTAATGGCGGGAAGGTTATTTGGGATTCCTGTTTCTGGCACTCACGCTCACAGCTGGATTATGTCTTTTGAGACGGAGTTGGAGGCATTTGAAGCTTATGCAGATGCGTTTCCTTATCAGTCTGTCTTCTTGGTGGATACATATGATACGATTCAGGGAGTGAAAAATGCCATCAAAGTAGGAGAAAAGCTCCGAAGCATGGGAAAGGAACTCATCGGAATCCGAATCGACAGCGGTGATTTGGCTTACTTTTCCAATCAAGCCCGTGAACTCCTAGATCAAGCAGGCTTTCCCAATGCGAAAATCGTTGCATCCAATGATTTGGATGAGTACTTGATTTCTTCCTTGAAAACGCAGGAAGCCTCGATTAATGTTTGGGGGGTAGGTACCAAATTAGTCACTGCCTTTGATCAGCCGGCATTGGGAGCGGTGTATAAACTTTCGGGAATTAAGAGTCCTGAGGGTGAATGGATTCCAAAAATCAAGGTTTCCCAACAATCACTTAAAATCAATATTCCAGGGGTGCACAATGTCCGAAGGTATTTTTCAGGCGGAAAAGCTGTCGCAGATATGATTTACCTCGAGGGTCAAGAAGTTGACTCTAAAGGAACTGTCATCATCGATCCTATTGATGCTACTAGAAGAAAGCGGATTATGCCTGCTTTTTATCAAAGTGAGGAATTGCTAAAGCCGATTTTTGAAAAAGGGAAAAAAGTCTATAAATGTCCGGATATTCAGTCCATCAGGAAGCGGACTCAGGATCAATTGAAGACCTTTGACAAAACCCACAAGCGACTAGTCAATCCCCATGTCTATCCGGTTGGTTTGGAAGAAAATTTGCACCATTTGCGCATGGACTTGGTTTTAAAAGCTAAAGAAATTGAAGATGAATCTAACTGATAAGGACGCATTAATTATAGTTGACCTACAATATGATTTTCTGCCTGGAGGAGCCTTGGAGGTTAGCGAAGGAGATCAAATCATCCCGCTAATCAATTCCATTCAGCCTTTATTTTCTTGCGTAGTCGCTACGCAAGATTGGCATCCGGAAGATCACTTAAGCTTCGCAGCAAATCACAGTGGAAAAAAGCCCGGTGAACTGATAGATTTAGATGGCGTCGATCAGATTCTTTGGCCGGTTCACTGCGTACAAGGTGAACATGGATCAGAATTTCATGAAGACCTAGATCCTAGTAATTGGGAAGCAGTATTTCAAAAAGGTACCAACCCTCGAGTAGATTCGTATTCCGGTTTTTTTGATAATGCCCGCAGAGGAGATACTGGTTTGGGAGATTATTTGAAGGAAAAAGGAATTGAAAGGATCTTTGTATGTGGCTTAGCCCAGGATTATTGTGTGAAATTTACAGCCTTGGATGGCTTATCTTTGGGCTTTGAGACCTACCTCCTTCAGGATGTGACAAGAGCTGTGAATCTAAATCCAGAAGATGGCAAGTTTGCCCTGGAAGAAATGGAGGAGAAAGGAGTGAAGTTGATTGAATCAAAAGAACTGATTGATTAAGCCCATGTTTGAATACGACGCTGAGAAACACTATCCCAAAGAGACAGAAAGTAGAGTGGTCATCCGATTTCAGGATTGTGATCCACTTCGGCATTTGAATAATGCCAAGTACTTCGACTACTTTTTCAATGCCCGTGAGGATCAGGTCCCTAAGCTCTATGGATTAGAGGTGATCGATTTGATTCGTAAATACAAAGCTGCTTGGGTGGTTTACAATCACAATATCAGCTACGTCAAGCCTGCAATGGTCGGAGAGTGGGTTCGAATAATGAGCCGTATACTATGGCATAATGAAAATACCATCTTGGTCGAGTATTACATGACCGATGACAGCAAGACCCAGCTCAAAACAGTTCTTTGGTCCACGATGCGATATGTGACCCTGGCAGAAGGAAAGTCTACCAACCATGAAGGTGCAGTAGTTGATTTTCTCGAAGCGACCTCTCTAAAACGCGATGATATCTGGGATTTCAGTATCAAGGAGCGAGTAAAGCAGCTCAGTATGGAATTGAAAAAATCTTGACCTGAATCAAATAATGTGTTGAATCGAACAAAGGCTGTACACTAGCGTACAGCTTTTTTTGCTTTTGGCATGGCCATTTCTGAGCTGGAGAATTTTTTGAAAATTATTTTTTCTTAACAAGCTTACTAAGATGCAACCCTCGAAATCCAGAAAATTGCCTTAAAGTGTTCGCTTTCGAGTCAAACGAACAAGCAAGTGTTCACATTCTTTACAGATTTTGTTAATTTTTTGAGAAGAAAACCAAATTTAATTCCGTGTAAATCTTAAAAATTTTAAAAAATTCTGATTTTCTAAGCTTTCTTAAAAATCAGGAAATGGCAATTGGTACAGCCTTGGCAATAGGGATAGCACAACAACTTAAAACCAACTACATTATGAAAACGCTATTCACATTCGCACTTGCTGGACTACTTGCTACTAGTACTCTTGCAGCAAACTCAAATGAAGACCTTTTAGCAGACACAGACGCTAGGGCAAAATTCAAAAAAGTAAATATCCTTCTAAATGAGGGAGTTGGAAAGGCAAAGGTTGCCATTCTTGATGATGAAGGAAAGGTCCTCCATCAGCGAAAAGTAAATGTAGGTGATGAGAAAGTCATCGTACCTTACGACTTGAACAACATGCCTTGTGGAGAATATCAAGTAAAAATCACGACCGAGGATGAAGAGGTGATTTACAAGGTGGAGACTTTTGACAGGAAGCCAGAAATCGGAGAACTACCGCTTATGGCTTATGGCAAAATTGTCGATGATGAAACTGTAAATATTGCAGTAATCGGACTTACAGAGCCAGGTGTAGAAGTTACTGTTAGATACGCAGACTCAAACAAAATCATTCACACTGAGACTGTGGATCACCCTGATGGATTCCGTAAAGACTACAAATTGAAAGGAGTAAACCCGGAAGATGTTTACTTCCAGTTGACGGACAACTTGGGTAGAACAAAGACCCTATACTTCTAAATTAAACCACCCACAATGAAACCCCTTTTCGCAAAGAATTGGGGTTTTTTTATGGTTCGACCAAATGGTCGCCAAGCTGTTGACCTATAGATAATAAGTCTAATCCCAACTGTTCCTTTGCTACTTGAATCACCTGCTCTCGCTCTTTTTTAGGAAGTTTTTCAAATCCTAAATAAGCTCCCAAAATTCCTCCTGCTAAGGCAGCTGTGGTATCATTATCCCGTCCATAATTCGTCAGAAAAATCAGTGTATTCATAAAGTCAAAGTCTGCATATACCATCGCAGTAATAGTCTGCAAATAAATCTCACCAGCGTGAAAAGGCATATCCTGAATCCGCTCATCCAGCTGCTCAAAGGCATAGGCAAGTGCCGGACTATTCCCTTCCATGAAATTCAAAGAATCCAGTTTTTTGGCTTCTTCATTTATTTTCAGCGCATCCTGAAGGATCCGATAGGCCGTCCTTCCTACAAGTCTACTTTGGAAATACTGCCTTGGGTCGACTCGCAAGGAAGCGAGCAAACTGTCCGGATTGCTACCTTTTTTCATCCCCGCAGCGGTCAATGCTGCACTCAGAGCTGTGAGGTCTTTGGCATATCCCAAATCGTACATTGAAAGCTTGTATGCTTCAGAATAAGCTCTCTCGGGATCACCTGGGAAATAAGCTCCTAAAACCGGTGCATAAAGCAAGCCTGCACAAACCATTTCCCCTCCATAAAATTTTCCCAAAGAATCAGCGTAGCCAGTCAGATTATTTTCGATAAAGGGTCTGCTTACTTTTGCCCATTCCTGTAGCCATTCCACTTTCAGCATAGCATTTTCATAGGCCTCAATATCTTCACTGTTGATTTGTTTGATTCCCTCCAAGTAGCTGAGATATCGATCCTCAATGATTTTTGCAAAATCTGATGGATTTAGTTCTTCGTGATTTTGAGTTAGTAAGTATTCAGACGTCAGGACCTTCCATCTTGTATCATCCGTAGTGCCTCCTGCCGGCAAATTTGGAACCCATATACCCTCAGGGGAAGCCTCTCGAATCATAGAATCCAAGTCTGTGACAAATCCATATTCTAGTTTGATGGATTCTCTTGACCACATTTCGGTAGGTGCGCCCATGGCATCACCAATAGCACTTCCTACAATCATTCCCAAGATTTTATCTTTCAGTTCCTCTTCTGAAAGTCCAGATTTTGAAAGCTTCTCCTCCAATGAAATCGAATCTTCTGACTCCTGATGACTGCAGGAGAAAATGATTAAAGAAGCGGCTAGAATTAGATATTTCCTCATGAATTCATGATCATTTCTTTAGCTCTTTCGAGTAAAACTTCTTTTTGACCGAGATTCAACTTTAAAGGCAATTGAGCAATTCCGATTAATCTACGCATGATTTCCACTCCTCGGTAGCTTTGTAAAAGCTTAGAATCAATGTCCTGAGAATAGTGCTTTGTGATTGCCATTTCCAATTGAATACCCATATCTGCAAAATCAGCATGCGCAAGAAATACTCCAAGATCAAATTCCCGATCTCCCACAAAGGCGAATTCCGGATCGATAATTTTGATACCAGAATTTCCACTCATCCAACTTCCGGGATAAAAATCTCCATGTAAAAGTGAACTTCCCGGAGCTAAATATCGCTTTCCCAATTCATTAATTTTTTGCTTCAGGGAATCATCTTTTTTATATCTCAGGCTGAGTTCTTGAAGACCTTTTTGGATGGTGTCCAAGTCAAACCCGTTTTCAATTTCAAATGGAAAATTAAAGATATGCTCATGGTTAAGCACTCTCATTTCGAGATTGTCTGGGAAATCCTCAGGAGCTAATCGATGTAGATGATTCAGATAGTCGATCAAAGATTTGATTTCAGAATCACTAATTAGCTTTTCCCCAGAATAGAGTCCGCTAAAATCACCGACTTCACCCAAATCTTCGGTAATCAGCAAGTAATGCTCTGGAAACCAATTGATTATTTTTGGGCTATAAGGGTTTAAAAATTCTGATTCTTGAACGGTCTCATAAAATTTTTTTTCAGTCTCAATTCTCTGGATAGGAGCTGGAATCTGTGGAAATTTTCGAACAAACTCTCTGGACTGTTTCGCTATGACCGTACGCTGATTGGTGTGGATTCTGATCACCTGATTCATATTGCTATCAGGCAATTCTGAGGTTTTGAGGACTTTTTCCTCCGGCTGCCAGAAGTTGAGGGCTTGTAAATCTTCTAGAGATGATTTGTTGGTTAGTTCAAATTTCATGCTTTAATAATTGCAATTTGAGTTCAAACATAGGGCAATGAAAATTAATTTCTTCCAAAAAAATGTCAAACGGATGACTAATCCTTTATCAAAAAGGTGGCGTTTCTATCCATTGTAATTTTTATTTTTACACTGAAAAAATATAAACCCAATGTTTGGACTACCACGAAAACTATTTAACGAAGAACACGAATTATTCCGACAAAGCGTTCGGGATTTTATTGCCAAGGAAATTACACCCTACAATGCAGAATGGGAAAAGCAGAAAATGGTTTCCAGAGAATCTTGGAAAAAATTAGGGGAAAATGGATTTCTAGGGATGCAGGCTCCTGAAGAGCTGGGAGGAATGAATATTCAGGATTTTCGATACAATGCAATCCTGATCGAAGAGCTTGGACTTAGCGGTTGCTCAGGGCCTGCGATTGGCTATCCGCTCCACTCTGATATTGTGATGCCTTATATCCTGCACTACGGAACTCCCGAAGCCAAACAGAATTACATCCCTGGCATGGTGTCAGGAGATTTGATTGGAGCAGTGGCGATGACCGAGCCGGGTGCTGGATCCGACTTGCAGGGAATGAGAACTTCCGCGGAGGATCAAGGTGATCATTACTTGGTAAACGGCTCAAAAACCTTTATTACAAATGGCTACCTGAGTGATGTAGTGGTTGTAGCGGTCAAAACAGACCCTACTAAAGGAGCCAAAGGAATTTCATTAGTTTTGATAGATGCTAAAATGGAAGGTTTCTCGAAAGGAAAGCCTTTTGAAAAAGTCGGTCTTCATGCGCAAGATACCTGTGAATTGTTTTTTGAAGATGTAAAAGTGCCAAAAGAAAACCTGCTTGGAAAAGAAGGTGAGGGCTTTAAATATCTGATGACCGAATTGGCTCAGGAAAGACTGGTAGTGGCCCTTGCTGCAGTTGCCCTGGGTGAATATATGCTCGATAGTACACTTAGCTATGTCAAGGAGCGAAAAGCTTTCAATAAGAGCCTTTCAGATTTTCAGAATACCCGATTTAAGCTTGCCGAAATGACCGCAGCGCTGGAGCAGGGAAGGATTTATTGTGACTACTTGGTCCAACTCCACAATGAGGGAGAATTAGACCCTGCAATGGCTTCAGCTGCAAAATATAATATGACTGAACTGCAGTGCAAAGTTGCTGATGAATGCGTTCAGCTGCATGGTGGCTATGGCTATATGTGGGAATATGGAGTGGCCAGAGCCTATGCGGATGCGAGAGTTCAGCGGATTTATGCTGGCACAAATGAAATCATGAAGGAATTAATCGCTCGAAAAATATTGAAATAAGTTTATATTCAAGGCTTAAAATCAATTATCAATTCACCCAAACGATTCCTTTTATGACAGATTTCCCTTGGTTTAAGCAGTACCCAGCCTCGGTAGATAAAGAAATTGATTACAAAGCCTATTCGAGCATCAGTGATTTGTTTGATGAGAGTGTCAAGAAATATGGTGATGCGGTGGCTTATGAATGTATGGGTAAAACCATTTCATTTAATGATTTGGAAAGATTGAGTGCCCAATTTGCTAATTATCTGACACATACACTCAAGCTTCCGAAAGGATCCAGAGTTGCCATTCAAATGCCCAATATTCTACAATATCCAGTAGTAATGTTTGGGGTTTTGCGAGCTGGGATGGTGGTAGTCAATACCAATCCACTTTACACAGCTGCGGAAATGCGTCATCAGTTTAATGATTCAGGTGCAGATGTGGTTGTTATCGTGGCCAATTTCGCCCATAATCTGGAGAAAATTAAAAATGAAATTCCGGCCAAACATGTGATCGTAACCGAACTTGGTGATATGCTAGGTGGATTGAAAGGCACTATTGTCAATTTGGTGGTCAAGCATGTGAAAAAGATGGTTCCGGCATTTTCGATTCCAGGAGCGGTCAATCTCAAATCTGCGCTTTCTCAAGGAGCGAAACATACATTCAGTAAAACAGCTCTTTCCTTAGAAGACACTGCTTTTCTTCAGTACACAGGAGGCACTACAGGAGTATCTAAAGGTGCTGAATTGACACATGGAAACATAGTGGCGAATATGCAGCAGATTTCTGCTTGGATGAAACCTAAGCTGAAAGAACGAGAAGAGATCGTAGTGACCGCTTTGCCATTGTACCATATATTCGCCTTGACGGTCAACTGTCTTGCCATGCTAAAAATTGGTGCGCATAATTTGCTGATCACCAATCCCCGGGATATGAAAGCCTTTATAAAGGATCTTTCAAAACATCAGTTTACTGTATTTACAGGAGTCAATACTTTATTTAATGGCTTGCTTAATCAAGAAGATTTCAAATCATTGGATTTCAGTAAGTTAAAAATAGCTGTAGGAGGGGGAATGGCTGTTCAGAAGGCTACCGCTGAGAAATGGAAATCTGTCACCGGTGTCCCACTTGCAGAAGGGTATGGATTGACAGAAACAGCCCCTGTAGCGACCTGTAATCCCATTGATGGGACAGAGCGAATCGGAACCATCGGCTTGCCATTACCAAACACAGAAGTGATGGTAGCGGACGATGAAGGAAATCCACTTCCTACCGGAGAGCGAGGCGAAATTTGTATCAAAGGACCCCAAGTGATGCGCGGCTACTGGCAAAGACCAGAGGAAACAGCAAATGTTATGCACGGAGATTGGTTTAAGTCTGGAGATATTGGCGTGATGGATGAGGATGGGTTTTTCAAGATTGTGGACCGAAAGAAAGAGATGATCTTGGTTTCCGGATTCAATGTTTATCCAAACGAGGTGGAAGATTGCATCGCAAGTTGCCCAGGAGTTCTGGAAGTAGGGGTAATCGGTATGCCGGATCCTAAATCCACCGAGAAGGTAGTCGCTTATGTAGTTCCCAAGGAGAGTTCACTTACCAAGGACCAAGTCCTGAAGCATTGTCATGAATCCTTGACTAATTATAAGGTTCCTCGTGAAGTTTATTTCACAGATGAGCTTCCAAAATCAAACGTCGGTAAAATTCTAAGACGGAAAATTAAAGAAGCGCACATTGAAAAAATGAATGCATAATCATTCACAGTGAAAAACCGACTTGATCCTAATGGTCATGTGTTCGAATGTATTTAGAAGGAAGTCGGAAGCTGAAAGAACGAAGTTTCCTGAATTCTAAATCATTGATCAGAGTAGATTCAACAGGATCTTATTATAAAATGCGAAAGACCTCAAAATTACTTTTTGGGGTCTTTTGCTTTTTCCTGCTCTGCAAAGCCAAATACAGTTTGGAGTAGGGGACTTGTCCTAGCCCCGATTTTTTCTCGGATTTCCACTTCTTCTTTGGCTATTTCTACAAAAAGGCCTTCAATAGCTTTGTCCGTCACATATTTTGTCAGATCGGTTTGCACCGGTTTTACAAAAGGTAACTTATTGTAATTTTCCATAGCGGATTCCCAGATTTTTGTAGCATCAGTTTTCGATAAACTTTGGTCTATTTTTGGAGAAAACTTAACTGCAAGGGAATCAGAAGTTGTTTTTTGGAAATAGTTGGTGGCTGCATTTTGCTCACCCAAAAGAATTTGTTTAACATCTTTAAGGGTCATGTTCTTGATTGCATCGGTGAAAATAGGCTTTGCTTCTTTGGCAGCATCTTCTGCAGCACGATTAAGGCTTGTGATGACATCATCTGCCACATTTCCGAGTCCGATTTTGCGGAGCGTACTTTCCACTTTCCTAGCCTCAGGGGGAAAAAGAATTTTAATATCAGGATTTTGGAGGAAGCCATTTTCCAGAGAAAGTCGCTCTACAGTCAAATCAGTAGCCTTTTCCAAAGCCTCTTTAATACCTGATTGGATCTGTTCCTCACTGGGCTTTGATCCCAATTTTCCTAAAAGCTCATTGATTTGGGCTTGAGAAACTTGATGAAAAAGAAGCAAAATGAAAGTGAATAGAAGCTTGGACGAAGCTTGAGATTTAGTGAATTGCATAGGGCTTGTTAACGAATCGAAAAGTAAAAAGATTTGTGTTTTCAATAAGTTTAATAAATCACGTTTCAGGTGGATTTTCCTTTAAAGAATTCAGTAGGAAAATTGTCCTTCAAAGAGAATATAATCTCGAAATGCTTTCAAATGACCCTGATTCTTTCCAAAGAATAAAAGGTTCTAAGTATCAGTCTAGGAATTTGAAGTTTTAGCTTCTTAGATGAAAACATCCTTGAAGATTATGTTTTTTTAATTGATGAAGCTCGTTATCTTAGAAATTATTAAAAATATACTGTTTTTATTGAAAAAAGCTCAACATGAATCTTCGAATCAATTCTGAATATGGTACGCTTCGGGCGGTATTGATGCATAGGCCTGGTAAAGAAATCGATCGTCTTACGCCTTACAATAAGGAGTTTTTACTCTTTGAGGATGTGCCGTATTTGGAAGCTTTGCAAAAGGAGCACGACGCCTTTTCCAATTTGATCAAAGAATCTACCGGGGCGCATGTGTATCAGTTGCGTGAGTTGCTGATTCGAGTTTTGTACGATAAGGAAATCCTGTTCAAACTTTTGCAGGAATCCTTGAAGAGATCCACGCATACTCACTTGGCAGAGGATATTTTGGAGCGTTATTCCACGGCAGAATGTGCCGGTATTCTCACAGCGGGTCTGAAGGTACATGAACTCCGAAGAAAGATGCCTAAACTTGATGCGGGTGAACTGATGGAGTATGCATTTTTGATTGCTCCTTGTCCTAATCTTTATTTTCAGCGCGATCCTATGGCATTGACTCCCGGAGGAATTATTTTTTCATCGATGAAAATGGAAGGTAGGCAGCGGGAAGCCGATCTGCTTCGAACAATCTTCGAAAATCATCCTGAATTTAAGGATCACGTAAATCCATTGTATCCAAATAATGGTCAGGCAAATCCACCAAGCATAGAAGGCGGAGATGTCATTATTCTCTCTCATGAGGCGGTGGCAATAGGAAATTCAGAGCGAACGGATGAAAAAGCTATTTATCAAGCAGCTAAAGCCTTGCTAGGAGAGGGGACGGTGCAGCGAGTTTATGAAGTGCATCTTCCCGAAAAAAGAAATTACATGCACTTGGATACGGTTTTTACCATTTTGGACGAAAATCTGGTTTTAACCTATCCAGATGCTATGAATGCCGTGCTGAAAACCTCCTGTTACACCCTCAAAGAAATTCAAGGAGATAAAGTGCATATCAAACGCGAGGTCTTGAAAGAATCATTATTGACTGTTCTGGAGCGGGAAATTCCCCATTTGGAGGTTTTGGCAACTGCTGATGGAAACCCGGATTATTCCTTGCGAGAGCAGTGGTTTGATGGGGCAAATGTCTTTGCTATAGGACCGAGAAGGGTAATTTCCTACAACCGGAACCTTCATACCAATCGTGCGCTTCGAAATATGGGCGTGGAAGTTTTGGAGATTCCATCGTCCGAACTTTCGAGAGGCCTAGGGGGACCAAGATGTATGACCATGCCATTGAGCAGAGCTAGAGTCTAGGCGCTTTTTCTTTTCAATTACACCTGCTCCGATTATCGAAATATTCTATCAATTTGCCGTCATTTCTGCTAATTTTGCACATTCAAAATTAAAAGCATTACTGCATTCACACCTTCATGGAAGCAAAGCAAATCAGAACTACCTTCATTGAGTTTTTTCAATCCAAAGCACATCAATTTGTCCCTTCATCACCCATCGTGGTCAAAAACGATCCGACCCTGATGTTTACCAATGCCGGGATGAATCAATTTAAGGATGCCTTTCTTGGAAATGAGACCCCGAAATTTTCCCGAGTAGCCAATTCCCAAAAATGTCTTCGCGTAAGCGGAAAGCATAATGATTTGGAAGAAGTTGGCGTGGATACTTATCACCACACTATGTTCGAAATGCTCGGAAACTGGTCTTTTGGAGATTATTTCAAAAAAGAAGCGATCGAATGGGCTTGGGAATTACTTACAGAAGTATATCAGCTGCCAAAAGATCGGCTTTACGTATCAGTCTTTGAAGGAGATAGCTCGGACAAGCTGGGGATGGACCAAGAGGCTTTTGACTTTTGGAAGAAAATCGTTCCTGAAGATAGAATCATCATGGGTTCTAAGAAGGATAACTTCTGGGAAATGGGAGATACCGGACCATGCGGCCCTTGCTCGGAAATTCACATTGATTTGCGGACAGATGATGAGATTGCAAATGTTCCGGGAAGATCATTGGTCAATCAAGATCACCCTCAAGTGATTGAGATTTGGAATCTGGTATTTATGCAATTCAACAGACTTGCAGATGGAAGTCTGAAGGAGCTTCCAGCCAAGCACGTCGATACCGGAATGGGCTTTGAGCGTTTGGTTAGAGCCATTCAACAAAAATCTTCTAATTACGATACGGATATTTTTACGCCTTTTATTTCCTTTTTGGAGGGAAAATCCGGTAAAAAATATGGTCAGGACGAGCAGACAGATATTGCTTTTCGGGTAATTGCCGATCATATCCGAGCAATTTCTTTCACTATTGCAGATGGTCAGCTGCCATCAAATAATAAAGCCGGTTATGTGATTCGACGCATTCTTCGTCGGGCAGTTCGCTACGGATATACCTTCCTAGACTTTCAATCACCTTTCCTTTATGAATTGTGCCCTTTGATGGCATCACAGTTTGGAGAGATTTTCCCGGAAATCAGAGAGCAACAGGATTTTATTGCCAAGGTGATTCAAGAAGAAGAGACTTCCTTCCTTCGCACGCTTGACAACGGACTGAAAATGCTGGGTAGCATCAAGTCAGAGATGAAAGAAAAGGGCGAAAAGGTTTTGTCAGGCAAAGTGGCTTTCGAATTGTATGATACCTACGGGTTTCCTTTGGATTTGACTTCATTGATTGCTCGGGAAAGCGGCTTTTCACTTGATGAAAAGGGTTTTCAGGCTGAAATGGAAAAGCAAAAAACTCGTTCCAGAGCGGCCTCAGAATCCGAAACAGGAGACTGGGTACAGGTGGAGGAAGAGAGCTCTGTAGAGTTTTTGGGCTACGATCAGTTGGAATCTGAATCAAAAATTATCAAATACCGAACCGTTAAGGAGAAGAAAGGTGAAAAATACCAATTGGTTTTGGATCGTACTCCTTTCTATGCCGAAAGCGGTGGACAGGTCGGAGATTCCGGCTGGTTGCTTTCTGATTCTGAGAAAATCCGCGTAGTAGATACCAAAAAAGAAAACGACCTCATTGTTCATTTTGTAGAAAAGCTGCCACAGGATCCCTCTGCTTTATTCACGGCAAGTGTAGATCGCCAAAAGCGCAGCTTGACCATGAATAACCACACAGCTACGCACTTAATGCATTCCGCACTTCGAGAAGTCCTAGGCGATCATGTGCAGCAGCGTGGTTCTTTGGTCAATGAAAGACTGCTTCGATTTGACTTTTCTCATTTCTCCAAGATGACTGAGGAGGAAATCGAGCAAGTTGAAAAATTGGTCAATAAAAAGATCCGGGAAAATATTCCACTTCTTGAAAGAAGAAATGTTCCCATAGCTGAAGCCAAAAACATGGGCGCTACTGCACTTTTTGGAGAAAAATATGGTGACTTTGTGCGTGTAATCACTTTCGATCCTGATTTTTCAGTAGAGCTTTGTGGAGGTACGCATGTTCCTTTTACCGGTCAAATTGGCTTTTTCAAGATTGCTTCTGAAGGGTCTGTTGCTTCAGGTGTCCGACGCATCGAGGCAATCACCTCTGTGGAGGCTGAGAATTACTTCCGTCAGCAGGAAGACTTGCTCAAGGAAGTTCAGGATATTCTTAAGAATCCAAAGGATGTGAAAAAAGCTATTGAGGCCTTGCTTTCGGAGCGAAACGAACTGAAAAAGGAATTGGACGTATTGCATCTAGAAAAGGCAGCTCAAGTGAAAGGACAGCTGATCTCTCAATTCGAAGAAAAAGATGATCACAAAGTTCTGGTTGCTCAGGTGAGCCTTCCAAATGCAGATGCCCTAAAAAAGCTGGCTTATGAGCTCAAAAATGAAGTGGAGAAGTCCTTGATTGTACTAGCTGCTGATATAGATGGCAAGCCGCAAATCGCTGTAATCATTGACGAGACTTTGATTGCTGAGAAAGGATACAATGCAGGACAAATCGTCCGTGACCTTGCCAAAGAAATTCAAGGTGGCGGTGGTGGTCAGCCATTCTTTGCGACAGCAGGTGGTAAGAATCTGGGAGGTCTGCCACAAGTGGTCAGTAAGGCACGAGAGCTTTTTCTCGGATAAATAGCTATCTAAAAGATGAAGGAAGAAATAAAAAGTAAATATCAACTCGTAGTCGGACTGGAAGTACATGCACAGCTTTTGACGAAAAGTAAGATGTTTGCTGCTGATTCTACTGCCTACGGAAATCTTCCCAATACGCAGATTTCAGTCATTACTTTAGGGCATCCTGGCACTTTGCCAAAGGTCAACAAGAAAGCCATTGAGTACGCTGTGAAAATGGGTTTGGCTTGTGATTGTGAGATTACCCGAACCAACATTTTCTCTCGGAAAAATTATTTTTATCCAGACCTGCCAAAAGGCTACCAAATCACCCAAGACAGAGGGCCTATCTGTGTGGGAGGTGAAGTACCCGTCATCCTTTCGGATGGTACTGAAAGAACTGTCCCACTGAATCGAATCCACCTAGAAGAAGATGCAGGAAAGTCAATGCATTTGGCTGAGGAGGAGGATACCTTGGTAGATTTTAATCGTGCAGGGACTCCTTTGATCGAAATAGTGACTGAGCCGGCTATTCATACAGCTGAGGAAGCTTATGTTTTTCTCAATGAAATCAAAAAACTGGTCAGATACCTCGATATCTGTGATGGAAATATGGAAGAAGGTTCACTTCGCTGTGATGCCAATATTTCTGTGATGTTGAAGGGTTCGAATACCCTTGGCAAAAAGGTTGAGGTAAAGAATATGAATTCTTTCCGTAATGTGGTTCGAGCTATTGAGCATGAGCATGAGCGAATTATCGGGATTTTGGAGAGAGGAGAGGAAGTCATTTCTGAGACGCGGACATTTGATGCCAGTACGGGCACGACTGCCAGTATGCGTACAAAGGAGGAGTTGAACGACTATCGGTATTTTCCGGAGCCTGACTTGAGCCCGGTAGTGATTTCTGAAGAATGGCTCCGCTCCATTCAAAGCGACATGCCTGCTTTGCCGCGGGAGCTAAGGAAAAAGTTTGTGGATCAATACGGTCTTCCTGATTATGACGCAGGAGTTCTTACTGATTTGAAGGAGATGGCGCTTTGGTTTGAAAAGCTTTGCCAAAAAACATCCAATTATAAGGCGGCATCCAACTGGCTAATGGGACCCATCAAGTCGACCTTGAATGAGTCGGCTTGGCATATTTCGGAATTTCCGATTTCCACTCAGACCTTGGCTGATTTAATTGGTTTAGTGGATGATGGGAAAGTGAGCTTTTCGGCGGCTTCCCAAAAAATTTATCCAGAAATGCTAAAAACTCCCAGAGAAGGAGCTCTTCAGATTGCACAGCGGCTGAATCTGATTCAGGAAAGTGATGAATCTTCCTTAATTCCTGTTATTCAGGAGGTTTTGAATGAAAATCAGGCAAAAGTGAAAGAATATAAATCAGGTCGAAAAGGTCTGATTGGCATGTTTATGGGTAAGGTAATGCAAAAATCGAATGGTAAGGCTGACCCAAAAGTTGCCACCAAGTTGTTAAAGGAATTATTAGAAAATTGATATGAATAAAAAGATGATGACAGGACTCTGGATTCTAAGTGTGTTTGCGCTTTTCTCCTGTGGAGAATCAGAGTCGCAAAACGACGGAAAAGTAGAAATCAGCGGTAAAATCATTAATGCTCCAAGTGGGCAGGTGGTTTTATCCCAATTTACGGATAGCCGTCCCAAGGTATTGGACACGCTTGAATTGAATGCTGATGGAGAGTTTTCCTATGAACTGGAGGTAGAATCTCCGACTTTCTACGACTTAAATCTCTACGGGCAGCGATCTGTGCGCTTGGCTTTGCTAGATGAAGATGTAGAAGTCAATTATGATTTCAATCAGCCAGAGGCAATTGAGATTTTGGGATCGAAGGATTCTCAAGAAATGCTCAAATTGGAAACATTGATGAATCAATATCAAAGTGATGTCAATGCGCTTAATGAGGCTTATTACGAAGCCATGAGCAATAAGAATACCGAGCAAATCAAGGATATTCAAATGAAGGCTCTTGAGCTTGAGGCTAATCAAGCGGAGCGGGTTAAGGAAACCATTACCAGTATGGGAGATAGTTTTGCGGCACTTGCAGCCATTGGTCTTCTCAATCCTAAAAATGATTTTCCCTTCCTAGACGAACTCATCCAGCGATTGGATCAAAAATATCCGAATACGGTAACGATTATCCAGTTGAAGCAGCAACTTGAAGAACTTCGCGCTTTGGCGATTGGTGCTGAAGCTCCTGATATCGCACTTCCGAATCCAGATGGAGAAATCAAAAAACTTTCTGATTTAAGAGGTAAATACGTTTTGATTGACTTTTGGGCTGCATGGTGCAAGCCTTGCCGTGAAGAAAATCCTAATGTGGTCAGGCTATACAATAAATATAATGATAAGGGCTTTGAGGTTTTTGGCGTATCTCTTGATCGTGAACGCGATGCCTGGGTAAAAGCCATTGCCGATGACGAACTCGCTTGGACTCAAGTTTCTGACCTCAAATACTTCAATTCTGCTGCTGCTGAACTGTACCAGATTCAGGCAATTCCAGCTACTTACATGGTAGATCCGGAAGGGAAAATTATCGCCAAAGACTTGAGAGGTCCTAGTTTGGAGAGAAAGCTAGAAGAGTTATTTGATTGAATTTTGATTTCAAAATAAGAGATCAACTTGTAGTGATTTTTATAAACAAAAGAGGCTGTTTCATCGAAACAGCCTCTTTTTATGGACTTTTTGTCTTAATTAGTTAAGAATCAATGGGTAGATGATGTCCAAATCGGACTCGCCACCAGCCTGTACAAAGTTCTCAAAGTTAGGGCTATCAGCACCAGGGAAGTTCTTATCCAAATCGTGACGCAATACAACTCGCATCTGAGCATTGTTGAAAGAAGGAGTAGCATCCACAGTAACAATACCACGGACACCGATCAATTCTCCTGACTCATCATCATACACATAGCTTAGAGGAGCAGCTCCGCCTACGAAGGCTGAACCAATGAAGTAGAATTGGTGCTCATCAGCTTCTTCAAGAATTTCCTCAGTGATGTCTTCATTTTCGATACTGTTAAAGACCTCAATTTCCATACGGTAAGTCTTTCCTGCTTCCAGTTCAACAGTTTCAATAACAGGCGCACCTCCAACTTCGATTCCTTCCGGGTCAGCTGCTGTAAATGTAAAAGTCAAGCCAACTGGATTGCCAGCACCATCTAACTCCGTAAACGCTAGCGTCACATCAGTAATTACTTCTCCTTCATTCTCAATCACAGGATCTTCACTGTCGCAGGAAGCAAAAGCAAATAGCCCCACAAATAGTAGATAGAGAGGTAGTTTTTGTAGATTTTTCATGGTTTGTTTTTTGTTTAGAATTGATAGTTGATTTTGATTAATAAATTCCTTCCCATATCCGCTGTGAAGTAGCGGAATCGGTTCATGTATTCTTTGAATTCTGTGTTGAAAATATTTTGAACTTGAAGACCTAGGTTTAATCGATTTCCTTGAAAAGGCAATTCATACCGGTAACCCACATTGAAAAGCGCATAGCCAGGAGGAGCTGGAGCCAAATCAAAGACTGGTTCTCGTTTTTGCCTAGCAACCAACATATTGGATAGATTAAAGTGATGTGTTTTGGCGCCTCTATCCAGTTGATAGCTTAGTCCCCAATCCATTCTGTCAGAAGGAATGAATGGGAAAAATTCATCGGTTTCTGTATTTCTAGCCCGGATTATGGAGCCTTTGGCATAGGCCTGAAGACTTTCTGTCAATTCATAGCTTCCAGAAAAATCTACGCCCCAGAAAAAGGCATTGGCTTGAAGGTATTCGTAGACATTAAAGGTCCCGCGAAGACTTACAAACGTCTCTCCAGTTGGATTGAGGTAGATATAATCTCGGATCTGATTGGCATAGACAGTCAATTCTCCAGTGGATTTTTTACCTTCAAACTCAAGCGAGTTTACCCATTTCAAACTTTTCTCCGAATCCAAATCAGCATCTCCAATTTCTACGGCCGCAGCCCCATGGTGAAGTCCCTGTGAAAAGAGCTCATTCACATTTGGTGGCCTCCAAGCTGATCCAAGATTTGATCGAAAAGCCAAATTGGGGCTGATTTGATAATAGGTTCCAAAAAAGGCTGTGAAGTTATTGTACTGTAAATCAGCTTCTTCCAACTCACTGCCAATAAATCTTGCCGTGCTGATCGTTCGATAGTCATATCGCAGCCCACCTTCCAGTTCCAAAGGACCTTTGGAATACTTCTCTATCAAATATATACCAGCATTGAGCATGTCATAATTAGGAATCAATGGTGTGACTCCTGTACCAGGAACATTGGAATTGGCCTGTTGGATAATATTGATTCCCCAAGTACCGCTCAAGGCATTTTCATGGGTATGGTCCACAAATAGGTCGAGCGTATTGGTGAAAAGCTCTAAGTCCAAACTTGCCCTTTCATTCAAATCACCTCTTCTCCTGTCATACTCCTGACGTTGGTTCAGCTGAAAACCATACTGAAGATTCGCTTTCCATTTGCTGTTTAGATGATAGTGTGTTTTGAGTTTAGCTAGGTGATGCTGGACTACCTGCTTTGGGTTGTTGATTTCATAGGTGAAATCAGGATTGGTAAAAGGTCTGCCGTTGGCGATGATTTCTTCTAGGTCTGATAGGTTACCAGTATGTGCATCTCTTAAAATTCCCAATTCAGTATTGAAATAAGAATAATAAAGCTCTGCACCTAGTTTGGAATTGGAATAGCCTGTGGCACCGGAAAAATTTATTTCACTCATACCGGTATTCCCCTGAAAATATTCCGGAGACCGTACATTTCCAGCTCTTTTGACTGAACCTTGAACTCGATATCCGAGACCTTTGACTTTTTCAGATCCGCCAGTATGGCTAAGGGATAAATTCCCCATTCGGCCATTGGTCCCACCAACAAGGTATAAGTCCGTTTTATTCTTTTTTTCTGTAGGAAGATCACCCGGGTTGACCATGATTACTCCACCCATTGCTTCAGGACCAAACCGCACTGTTTCAGCACCTTTGATCACTGTAATTTCTTCCGCCAAAAATGGATCAATTTCAGGAGCATGCTCTGCTCCCCACTGCTGCCCTTCCAGTCTGATTCCATTATTTAGAATCATAATTCGATTGGAGTGTAATCCATGAATCACAGGTTTTGCAATGGTGTTTCCAGTCGAAAAAGTGGTAACTCCGGCAATTCTCTTAAGACTTTCTCCTAGATTTTCCCCTCGGGCTTCCAGTAATTCAGATCCGTAAAGGGCATTTACTGCAGTGGTTGTCTGAATTGCATCGCGGTGACCATGAACTTCCACTCCACCCAATTCAGTGGGAAGCTCTTCCATTCGAAAGGTTTTATTGAAAGAAGAGTTGGAAAGTGTGACCTCCTCAATAATATCCTTATGTCCTAAAAACTGGATTTTGATAGTGTAATCGCCTGGGCAAAGATTTCTAAAAATGAAATTTCCAGAGTCGTCAGTGACGGCGCCTGCCTTGACCTCCTCAATCCAAATATAGGCACCGGGTATGGTTTGGTTATTTTCTAAATGAATAACCTTCCCCCTTATTACCAGCTTGCAGTCTTGAGACAGTGCTTCAAACCCGCTGATAATCAATAATAAAACTAAAATTAATCTCGCGCCTTGCAATTTCACTCTGCAAAAATAGTTTACATTTCATCTAATAACCAGAAAAAATGAAACAAAGTTGCAAAAATGGATAAGCGGTAAATTCCTTAGATCTTAGCGACTGATTTTTTCCAAATCCGACAATTTGTAATTGGGAGAGCCACCTTGTTGAGAAGCTACAAATGCACCGAGCTTGCAGGCAAATTCCAAAGTTTCCGGCATGGGTTTCTTCTCCAAATAGCTTTTCACAAATCCGCTTAGAAAAGCATCTCCTGCCCCGATGGTATCCTTTACTTTCACTCGAAAGCCAGCATCTTGAAACATCTCTCCCTGATGAAAAACCATGGCTCCTTTTGACCCTAAGGTGATGCAGATGGTTTTGACAGGAAAGTGATGGCTCATAAACTGGCAAATGCTTTCAGGATTGGGCTTGATATCAAAATAATCCTCAAAAGCAACCAGTTCATCTTCGTTGATCTTGAGTACTTCCGTCATTCCCAAAAGCTTTTCTATTACCTCAAAATCGTAGTAAGGGGGTCTCAGGTTTGCATCGAAGATCCTCAGTTTGGCATGTGGTAGCAATTCGAGGAGAGTTTGAAGGCTTTTGGAATGTCTCACTCCCAAGGTTCCGAATATGAGTGCATCGGATGATTTGACGGAGTCTTTCAGCGTGTCTGAATTCTTCACAAAATCCCAAGCTGCAGGGGAGAGGATGTCATATTTGACGTTTTCTATATCCTTATTGTCCACTATGACTCTTGAAGTAGGATATTCATTTATTTGGATCAAGTCGTCCGCTGCACCAAAGCTTCGGAAATGGTTCAGAAGCTTTTCGCCCAAGATGTCATCACCTACAGCCGAAATCAAGTGACTATCAAATCCCAAATGATGCAAGTGCAGGGCTACATTCATAGATGCGCCTCCGGGCACATCCCCCTCTGGAAGACAATCCCAGAGCATTTCCCCAAAAACAAGGACTTTATGCGACATAGTCTTTATGTAAATCTTTTTGAATCTCTTCCAAGGAACGACCCTTGGTTTCTGGCATTTTAAATCTCACCCAAAGTAGCTGCAAAAACATCATGAAAGCAAAAAAGCTAAAAATATAGCCCGGACCGTAGGCATTGGCGAAGAAGGGAAATACATTGGCAATCAAAGCCGCTAAAATCCAATGCGTGAAAGAACCCAAAGATTGTCCATAGGCTCGAAGTTCATTCGGAAACATTTCAGAAATAAAGACCCAAATCACCGATCCTTGACCAATTGCATGCGATAGAATAAATCCGAAAACAAAGATGGGCAACCAAATGGTGGGAATTCCGGGACCGAGGAAATTGTATGCCATAAGGCTCAACGAAATCAGATAACCAAAGGAACCGATGTACATTAAAATTTTTCTACCTAATCGATCGATTAAGTAGAGCCCTAAAAAGGTGCCGAGTAGATTGACTACTCCAATTCCAATGGTCGAAATCAAAGCTGATTCGGTGGATATTCCAGCCATTTCAAATATTCTCGGGGCAAAGTAAATGATGGCATTGATCCCTGAGACTTGATTGAAGAAGGCTATTAAAACGGCTAAAAAGGTACTGGCGAGATATTTTTTATTGAAGAGTGTAGCAAAACCAGAAGTTGATTTTTCTTGTCTTTCCTCTTCGATAGCCTGACGGATGGCAGCTTCTACTCCTTCGGGGTCGGTACGTTGTAAAATAGCCCTTGCCTCTTCCTGGGCATTTCGCTTGGCGATCAACCAGCGTGGGCTTTCCGGGATTCGGAAAATCATAACACTGTAAATCAATGCTGGAATAGCTTCTACTCCCAACATCCAGCGCCAATCCTCGGGGAGTTCGGCTGTTCCGATCAAAAAGTTAGATAAATAAGCCACTACTATACCGAATACAATATTAAACTGATAGAGTGCGACCAATAATCCTCGGTTTTTGGCAGGAGCTATCTCAGAAATATACATGGGGGCCACAACCGATGAGGCTCCGACACCCAATCCACCCAAGAACCGGAAAAGTGTGAAGCTTTCCACGTTCCAAGCCATAGCCGAACCAAAGGCAGAAATAAAGTAGAATAGGCCGATCCAAAGCAGGGATTTTTTGCGGCCAAAGCGATCTGCAGGAATTCCTCCGAAAAGCGCTCCGATTACCGTTCCATAAAGGGCGGAAGCGATAGCTAGGCCGTGAACCCAATCGCTGAGTTGCCAAATCTCCTGAATGGCCCGTTCACCTCCTGAAATGACAGCCGTATCAAAACCAAATAAGAATCCACCCAAAGCCGCAGTGATGGAAATGAAAAAGACGTATCGGTTGGAATTCATGGTGATTTTTGCAAATGGAATCCACGAAACTAATGAGAAGCCTCTTATTTCAAAATACATCGAAAAAATATGTTGTAATTCGATCTTATCAAAAGGAAATTTGGATAGCTCTAAAAGAAGGAAATATTATTTGATTTAAAATTTTATTAAGAAAAATTAAATCAATTAGTATTTATTCACTGTATTTCTGAAAACATCTTTAGAATTCAGAATTTTATTTTGTAAGTCAAATAATCATGCTGTAGAAGCTCCATCAAATTCCTTATATTCGCAGACGTAAAAAAGGCTTTCTAATCCAACCTTTTTCCAGGTTTAGGGAGTTTTGATACTATAAACCCAAATTCATGTCAGCAACTACCGAAATCTACAAACCAAAGAATCATATCCGAATTGTAACGGCTGCCTCACTTTTTGATGGGCATGATGCTGCGATCAATATTATGCGTCGCATCATTCAGTCTACAGGTTGCGAGGTAATCCATTTAGGGCATAATCGTTCCGTTCAAGAGATCGTAGAATGTGCCATACAAGAGGATGTTCAAGCTATAGCCATTACCTCTTATCAAGGTGGGCACACGGAGTTTTTTAAATACATGTATGATCTCCTTCAGGAAAAAGGAGCTGGGCATATCAAGCTTTTTGGAGGGGGAGGAGGAACCATCCTTCCTGAGGAAATCAAGGAACTGCATGAGTATGGGATTTGTAGAATCTATTCTCCTGATGATGGTCGTGCCATGGGGCTTCAGGGGATGATCAATGACCTGGTCAAGAAATGCGATTTTCCGATTGGAGATGAGATTTCGGAAGGATTTGATTTGAAAGCCTCTGAAAAATCTCATGTGGCAAGAGCTATATCAGCTTTTGAAAATTTCCCGGAAAATGCATCTAAACTACTTGAGCGGATTCGGAAGGCTAGCGAATTGAGTAAGACTCCTGTTTTGGGAATTACCGGTACCGGTGGAGCTGGGAAATCCTCATTGGTGGATGAGTTGGTTCGAAGGTTTTTAATTGATTTTGAGGATAAAACACTGGCTATCATTTCTGTAGACCCATCCAAACGGAAAACTGGTGGAGCGCTACTAGGTGACCGGATTAGAATGAATTCCATCAATCACCCACGAGTTTTCATGAGGTCTTTGGCTACCCGACAGTCCAATTTGGCACTTTCAAAGTATGTCCAAGATGCTGTCGATACAGTGAAAGCAGCTGGATTTGATCTAGTGATTTTGGAGACCTCCGGAATCGGCCAGTCGGATACAGAAATCATTGAACACTCTGATCTTTCTTTGTATGTAATGACACCAGAATATGGTGCTGCATCTCAGCTGGAGAAGATCGATATGTTGGATTTCGCTGATGTGATTGCCTTGAATAAGTTTGACAAACGAGGCGCACTCGATGCGATTCGCGATGTCAAAAAACAATACAAGCGAAATCATAACCTTTGGGAAACTCCCGAAGAAGAAATCCCTGTATTTGGCACTATTGCCTCTCAATTCAATGATCCCGGAATGAATCAGCTATATCGGGCGATCGTGGGACGGATCAATGAGAAATTTGGAGGCTTAGAAAGTAGTTTTGAATTGACAGCAGGTCAAAGCGAGAAAATTTATATCATTCCACCTGCCAGAACGCGCTATCTAAGTGAAATCACGGAAAACAACCGTAATTATGATTCTTGGGTGGAAGAGCAGAAGGAGGTAGCCCAAAAGCTTTATTCCATTCAGAAATCAATGGAAGCCATTCGGGAAACCAAGGTGGATGACAGGGATAGGCTCTTGAAAGAATTGCAGGAGGTTTATGAGCAAGTTGAGTTAGAACTTGACCCAAAAAATAAAAAATGGCTTGAAGAGTGGCCGGCTGAGGCAGAGCGCTACCGAGATGACTACTATGTCTTCAAAGTGCGAGATAAAGAGATAAAAATTAAGACGTATCATACCTCTTTGTCAGAGTCCCGGATTCCAAAAGTTTCCCTTCCAAAATATGAAGCTTGGGGTGAGTTGCTCAAGTGGGGACTTCGGGAGAATGTTCCAGGGAAGTTTCCGTACACCGCTGGAGTTTTCCCTTTCAAGCGAGAGGGAGAGGATCCTACCCGAATGTTTGCCGGTGAGGGTGGTCCCGAGCGTACCAACAAGCGTTTTCATTATGTCTCCAAGGACATGCCGGCTAAGCGTCTTTCTACGGCTTTCGATTCGGTAACTTTATATGGCGAGGATCCAGATTATCGACCTGATATCTACGGAAAGATCGGTAACTCAGGAGTTAATGTTTGTTGCCTGGATGATGCCAAGAAATTGTATTCGGGCTTCAATCTAGTAGATCCCATGACTTCCGTATCCATGACCATCAATGGACCTGCTGCTACGATGACAGCGTTTTTCATGAATGCGGCTATTGATCAGCAGTGCGAAGTCTATATTAAAGCAAACGGTCTGGAAGAAGAGGTAGAAGCCAAAATCAATCTGATTTACGAAGAAAAAGGTTTGCTTCGGCCGAAATATAATGCTTCAGTTCCGGCAGGAAATGATGGCTTAGGCTTGATGCTTTTGGGAGTAACGGGCGACCAAGTTCTTCCTGCTGAAGTGTATGCTAAAATCAAAGCTGATACTATTTCTAAGGTCCGAGGAACAGTTCAAGCTGACATCTTAAAAGAGGATCAGGCTCAAAATACCTGTATTTTCTCCACTGAGTTTTCACTTCGATTGATGGGGGATGTGCAGCAATATTTCATCGATCATAAGATCCGAAACTTCTATTCAGTCAGTATTTCTGGCTATCACATAGCAGAAGCCGGAGCCAATCCAATCACACAATTGGCGCTTACGCTTTCAAATGGTTTTACCTATGTGGAATATTATGTTTCCAGAGGTATGAATGTCAATGATTTCGCTCCAAACCTTTCATTTTTCTTTTCCAACGGAATTGATCCAGAGTACGCGGTAATCGGCCGGGTAGCTCGGAGAATTTGGGCAAAGGCGATGAAGTTGAAATATGGGGCTAATGAGCGTTCTCAAATGCTTAAATACCATATTCAGACATCAGGTCGTTCGCTTCACGCTCAGGAGATTGATTTCAATGATATTCGGACCACGCTGCAAGCACTGTATGCCATTTATGATAACTGCAACTCGCTTCATACGAATGCTTATGATGAAGCGATTACTACGCCTACAGAGGCTTCCGTACGCCGTGCCATGGCCATCCAATTGATTATCAATAAGGAATTGGGACTGGCAAAAAATGAAAACCCACTTCAGGGTTCCTTTATCATCGAGGAATTGACCGACTTGGTAGAAGAGGCTGTTTATTTGGAATTTGACCGAATCACTGAGCGCGGAGGTGTCTTGGGAGCGATGGAAACCATGTATCAGCGTGGAAAAATTCAGGAAGAAAGTATGCATTATGAAATGCTAAAGCATACAGGCGAATATCCTATCATTGGGGTGAATACCTTCCTTTCTTCTGAGGGTTCGCCTACCATTGTACCCGGAGAAGTAATCCGGGCTACTAAAGAGGAAAAGGAAAGTCAAATTGCTACATTAAATAATCTTCATCAGCGAAATGAAGTGGAAGCGGAAAAGCATTTGAATGCTCTAAAAAAAGCTGCAGTTGCAAATGAAAATGTGTTCGAAAGACTGATGGAGGCAGTGAAATATTGCTCTTTGGGTCAAATCACCCAATCACTCTATCAAGTAGGGGGGCAGTATCGGAGAAATATGTAATCTTTGCACACTTAGTACTTTATCCAAAAATTAAATTTCCAAATCAAGCATATGGCACATCATAGACAAGTCACAGTCCGGATGAAAGCGGATTATGAATATGAAGCAACGAATCAACAGGGCAATACCGTGCAAATCGACATGTATGATGCTCCTGCAAAGAAGGCTCAATCCCCCATGGATATGCTGCTTTCTGCTTTGGGCGGATGTGCTTCAGTGGATGCTGTCTTGATGATGAAGAAGAAGCGTAGAAATATTGCAGATTTCTATGTCGAAGTGAATGGTGAGCGAAATGATGGTGTCCCGGCGTTTTACACCGATATTAATCTACATTTTGTCATAGTATCTCCTGATGCCAAGGTTGAGGAGTTTGCCAAAGTGGTGGCCTTGTCTGTAGACAAATATTGCTCTGTGGCTTCTTCATTGAAAAGTCGAATTACTTACAGTTCAGAAGTAAAAAGACCAGCATGAGAATCGTAAAGGAGTTTTCTAAGGAAGAAATTCGCGTTAGTATTTTTTCATGGAATAATAAGTATCTGATCAAATTTGAGTTGGGTCCCATGGAGCAAACTTTTAAAGTAAGTGAAATGGATGTCCTTGATGAGGAGGACTTGAACTCTTTTTGTGAAGGGGAATTTTTTGAAGCAGTCAAACTACGTTTCGAAGAAATGGGGAAAAATTTACGGAAGCAGCTCGAAAATCTTTAAATTTCCCCAATGAGTGGGAAAATATTTAGGTCTCTAATAGTGCTAGTGCTGCTTGGTCTATTTTCCAAGTGCAGCAAATCCTTGGAAGAGAGGAAGATTCAAGATCAAGTTCTTTTAGCGGAAATGATTAAAACCCTAGAGTTTCAGGGTGATTCTTTGACAAGGGAAATCTCTTCTTTAGCCGATTTTTTGGACTCGCTGGTAGATCAAAAAGAGGAAATTCTTGCCCAGGAGCTGCCTGACCCATATCGCATGGTTGGTAATTTCTCCTCCCTGCCTACACTCGAAGACTCTACAAAAAGTACGGTAGTCATCTTAAGCACCACCGAAGATTACGAGGCCGCAATTGATGAAATTAAGTTTACTAATTTCCTGGACTCGGCCTTTTACCATTTGGTCAGGAAGTATGGTATCATCGCTCAAGTATACTTAAACACCAGCAATCAATATTCTCGAGTCTACCCTGCCTATGATGCCAAAAACATCATGGATCCTAATATTGATGTGAAAAAATTCAACTTTTTCTATGAAGCTGATCTTGAGCATAATCCCTCCAAAGGGCCCGTATGGATTCCTGAACCCTATGTAGACCCTGCAGGTAAGGGTTGGATATTATCTTTGATTCATCCCGTTTATGATGGTGATCAGTTGTTTGGAGTGCTTGGAATAGACATCACTGTAGATGAAATTATCCAAAGCTTTATCGATGACTTTGAAGGGAGTTTCCTGATTCTGAATAAGAATGGAGATATCGTGGCGGGCTCTTCCTCTGCCATAGAGTCTTTGAGTATGCCTCCTTTGAAAAATCATGTCTACAGGGAAACCATCCAATCTGATTCCTTCAGAATTTCTGACTTCAACCTATTTAATAGTAAGAGTAGGGAAGTGAGAAAAATGGCTAAGAGCTTTATCTTGGAAGGAAATGATCATTTTCTTTTTGAAGAGGAAGCGTACCTTGAAGATGCGGTTTGCTTTCCATTTGAGGTCATAGATTGGTACATGGTCAAGATAAATCCACGGGTACAATGAAGGCACCTAAACCTAGATCTTATTTTAGAAACTTTTGGGTGAGCTTTGTGGTCGGAACCCTTTTAGTGATCCTAATTATGGTTCTGGGAATTGGTTTTTTCAACGCGATTTATAATGCGCAAATCGAATCAAGAAGAGACTTTTTAACCAAGCAATCCGAATTGGCTGCGAGGGGTCTGGAATTAGAAATCCGTCGATTTGAGGAAGAATCAAAGGACTTGATCAATTATCTCGAGGATCCTAATCATGAAATCGATGACTATGATGAGGAGTTTACCTATGCAGTAAGAAGGCTTTTCAATGCTTTTCCTCAGTTGATTGACTCAGCATGGGTAGATATGCAGGACTCGGTTTTGACATTTACCTTCAATGAGCGGAATGACTTCTTCAGAAAGGCGGTTGACCAAGGATTTCCGGAGTCTTCTTCTAAGCCTTATGCCAATCTTGTCCTTGGGAAAAAAGGCTTTCGGGTACTTTACAATTTGAAATTTCTTGATTTTGCGAAGGAATTTGCGGAAAATTATTATCTCAATCCAACCGGTGCTAAGTATTTATTTTTTGAAGACCAACTGTTCCCCTTGAATAAATCTGAAATTAGCTTGCCTGAAAGTGAATTGAGTATTATTCAAAAAGACTTAACTGAGGGTGTTAAAGGTATTTATACCATTAATAGCAGTGTAGGAGAAGATGACTTTACCGGGGTGGCTGCGCAATACCCTTTTCGGTTTCATGTAGCAAATCGGGTAGGGGCTGTGGTCTTTGTGGTTCCTGTAGAAAGTCTTTATTCAGGTATTTACCGCACCTATTTTCTGTCGTTTTTCGGCTTTATGATATTGTTGATTTTTGCGGTAAGTTTTTTTGTGATTTCTCTTAAAAATAGTTTCGAGTTTCAGCGTATCCAAGAGAGCAATATCCAAGAGATTAAGCAACTGTTTGATCAGCAAAATCTGCTCTTACAGGAGTTGCGAGGTTTTGTATTCTTCCATGATCATCGAGGGGAAATCACTCGAGTCAGCCCTGAAGTCGAGCAGGTATTAGGGCATAGTCCGGATGAATTTGTAGCAGCTTTTGCTACTAATTCCAGTCATATGGAAGCCAAGGTGGTCAAAAAGCAAGTCATGGATCGAATTGCCCAAAAACAGGATGTATTGGATCTTGAGTATGATTTTGTTCGTCCAGATGGTCAGGAGATTCGAGTAAGAGTCTTCGAAAAATTGATTTTTGACGGAGAAGGCAACTTTAAAGGCGGTATGGGGCTTGGTACTGATATTTCACTTCAATATGAGTCTCAAGAGCAACTCAGAGAAAGTGAAAACCGCCTGAGAAACCTGATTCGAAGTATTCCGGATATCATTTTTATTTATGATAATTCAGGTAAGATTTTAGATTTCCATATTCCTTCAGAAGCAGCTGAAATGATGCCGCCGGAGGATGTGAAAGGTAAAAATCTTAAGGATTTGTTTGATGGTCCAGATGGAGAAGGAGTATTGCAAACCTTCTTAAATGCACTTCAATCTCGGAAAATCCACTCCTTAGAACAGAAAATCCCAACAAAGTCCGGTATCAAGCATTTTGAAACCCGTTTTTTTTCATTGGATCAGCAGCAGATGATATCAATTTCCAAAAATATCACTGGACAGAAAATTTGGGAAAAAGGACTCATGGAAGCTATGGAAGCGGCTGATAAGGCAAGTCGTGCCAAATCGGAGTTCTTGGCAAATATGAGTCATGAGATTCGTACCCCAATGAATGGTCTTTTGGGTATCATAGACCTGCTAGAACAGACCAAGCTTGATAAGGTACAAAAACAATATGCTGATATTATCAAAAATAGTGGGAATATGCTGTTGGGGATAATCAAGGACATTCTTGACTATTCCAAAATTGAAGCTGGAAAAATCGAAATTATCAAAGAGGTCTACGATGCCAATGCGGAACTGGAGAATCAAGCAAAAATCCTTTCAGGACTAGCATCAAAAAAAGAGATAAAATTTACTTTTCAGCGAGCTGATGAGGAAGACTTGTTTATAGAGGCGGATAAGGTTAAGATCAATCAGATTTTTCTCAATTTAGCAGGAAATGCCATCAAATTTACTCCAGAAGGAGGAGAAGTAGATATTCGGCTTGAATACGACCCACTGGGTGAGGCACAGGGCTTTTTGAGCTGCACTGTAAAGGATTCCGGCATTGGGATTTCCTCAGACCACTTACAGCATTTGAGTGAGCCGTTTTATCAAATTGATAGTTCTAAAACGCGGTCTCACCAAGGTACAGGCTTGGGATTGGCAATAGCCAAAAAGCTTACAGAGCTTCTGGGTGGAAGTTTTGAGGTGGAAAGCCAGCTTGGTGAAGGTTCCACTTTCCAGTTTTCGGTTTTGGTTAAAAGAGTGTCCTCACCTGAGGCTACCGACCCAAAGAGCAAAACGAGCTGGAAAGATATTAAAAATTCTACGGGGAAATATCCGATAAAAGTCTTATTGGCTGAAGATAATGAGCTTAATATTCAACTAATGGGAATGATGTTGAATCAGCTAGGCTTCTCATACGAAATTGCTAAAAATGGATTGGAAGCGGTCCAAATGGTAGAGAAAAATGGATATGATATGGTCCTAATGGATGTTCAAATGCCAGTGATGAACGGTCTTGAGGCTACTCAAGCTATCCGAAAACTAGCACTTATTAAACAGCCTGCCATCATTGGACTTTCTGCGAATGTGTTTGATGAGGACCATATTTCCGCTATCGAGGCAGGGATGGATGATTACCTGACCAAACCAATACGTCTCGGAGTATTAGGAGAGCGGCTCGAATATTTTTTTCAGAAAATAGTTCAGGAAAGCGAATAGAAAGGAACTATTTCTTGTAAGTTACTGCTCTGCCAGTTCTTTTTTGTCTTTTGAACTAATTCTGCCAATGACCATGGGTATCAAAAGGCAGATGATGGCCATAATGGATATCCATGTAGTTTCTTTGAGGAAATTCATCCCAATCAGGAAAATACCACAAAGAATAAAAATGGTTTGAATTAGCTTTTTGTCCCAGAACAATCCAGTATAAATGTAAGCCATACCGATCAGGGAAAACATAGCTATATTAATGATTGTATTGATCTCTGAGTTGAAATCCAGAAACCAATTCATGACTTTTGCAATCAATACTATCGCTATCAAGAAAAAGAATAGCTTTTGGAGTAAAGGATTAAGTTTCATGCGTTTATAACTTAAAACATGAAACTAAAATAATAGAATTTTTATAAGTTCAAAAACTCCATCTTTAAAAATCAGCCTATTATCAATTTCCCAATTTTTTTGCCAAAGCAAAAAAAATACGCTTCTAACAAACTGACCTGGGTCTTTTTTCTAAGTGAATTAAAGAGATTTTTAAAGCCCTAAAAATTCATCACCCATCCATGCGGATCTTCCTTGGTTCCGTATTTGATACCATCTAATTCGGCCAAAACTCGATGAGAGAAGGCATCTATAGCCTTTTCTGGAAGTTCGTAATCTTTTCCATCGATATGAATCAAGCGAATATGGGCGATGGTTGCGGCAGTTCCTGTTCCAAATGCTTCCTCGATGCTTCCATCTTCCAAAGCACTTTTCAATTCAGATACGCTTAAAAATCGCTCTTCTACCTCTTCTCCCCAGTCTTTCGCCAATTTCAAAACGGAGTCTCGGGTGATTCCTTTCAAGATGGTATCGCTATGAACAGGGGCTGTGATGATTTTTCCTTGGATTTTAAACATCACATTCATAGTACCACTTTCCTCGATAAACTGATGGGTTTTTCCATCGGTCCAGAGCAATTGATCATAACCGGCCTTCTGTGCTAGTAGGGCAGGATAGAGGGAGGCAGCATAATTTCCGGCTGTTTTGGCTGAGCCAGTTCCGCCTTGCACTGCTCGAGTGTATTTTGTTTCCACTTTTACACTTACTGGCTTGGAATAATAATTCCCAACCGGGCAAGTGAAAATGATGAATTTGTAGGTGTCTGATGGTTTTACCCCAATGTAATCATCCGTGGCAAACATATAAGGGCGGATATAAAGGGAAGAACCCTTTGCAGTAGGAATCCAATCCCGATCCAGATCAATCAGCTGAGATAATCCTTCCATAAAAACTTCCTCTGGAATCTCCGGCATACACATTCTCACCGCTGACTCATTCATTCTTCGCCAATTGGCATCTGCCCGAAAAATCAAGGCTTCTCCAGCTTCATTTTTGTAAGCCTTCAAGCCTTCGAAAATTGACTGTCCATAGTGAAGGGCAGCATTCGACGGGTTTAATTGCAAAGGACCATAAGGAACTATTCTTAAGTCAGTCCACTCGCCGTTTTTATAGTCCGCCACAAACATGTGGTCAGAGATGGTTTTCCCAAAAACTAAATTTGAAAAGTCAGTTTCAGCTAGTTTGGACTTCTGAACCTTGGTAACGGGTATGGCTAGTGATGTCTTCATGTTCTTCTATACTAAAAGCTATGATTATTTTATATTTTTTGGATTGAGCTCTTCAATCAAAACCCAATGATATTTTCATTTTTTACTTCAAACTTTCTCCTTCCTACTTCCTTCTCCCAGCTTCCAACTTCTCCCTTCCGTCTACGTCTTGCTGGGGAATATAATTATTCTCCAATTTAAATTTTCAGGCCCAGCGCTGGTTTTCTAGGCTACTTTGGAACCCTTGGTTTCACCCAGGGCTATTCACAATTTGACCCCTTCAGGGTCTTTTTGGTTTTTATTCCTAGCCCAGACCAGCGAACCTTGTACTCAACTTCGAACTTTGCAACCTTCCATCTCTTCCCCAATAAAGGTGGGCCCTCAAATCAATTGACTCAAGTATTTCCAAATGTGTTACAGTTAATTTTCCAATTTTCCCACTTCCTTCTTCCCACTTCCTTCTCCCAGCTTCCCACTTCCCACTCCAAACTCCCTACTTCCCCTCAACTCTCGGTCTCCAAGTCACCTCTTCGACCTCTAGTTCTTGGGCCATTTTTCTACCTAATACAAAGAAGTAATCGGAAAGTCGGTTGAGGTATTTCATGACCAGTTGATTGACTTCTTCATAGGAAGCCAGCTCTACGACCAAACGCTCTGTGCGACGGCATACTGTGCGGGCCAAGTGGCAAAAAGAGACGGATTGATGTCCGCCCGGAAGAATAAAGGCGGTTAATGGTGGTAATTGCTCTTCCATTTGATCCATCTCCTTTTCCAACAGATCAATGTCAGATTCGTGCAAGTCTGGTTTTTTGACTTTGTCTTTGCCAGGACTGGTAGCAAGGTCAGCACCGATTGTGAAGAGTCTATCCTGAATCTCCTTTAAGATCGCACCTCTTTCCTTATTTACTTCTTGATCTCGAAGCAGGCCCACATAGGAATTAAGTTCATCCACAGTGCCATAGGCATCGATTCGTAAATCAGATTTTGGAACTCGAATACCCCCTAATAATGAGGTGATCCCTTCGTCTCCGGTCTTTGTATAAATTTTCATTCTACTCCCTGCTTTGATCGCACAAAATTAAGAATCTATTTCGAAAAGGGCAGGGTTTAGACTGCTTCGCTCACTCCGCGAGTAGGGTTGGGGTTGACTGTGTCGGACTCAACCAATCCATCCCGAAGTCTGACAATTCGGTGAGCATAGTGAGCAATATCATCCTCGTGAGTTACCATGATGATGGTATTTCCTTTGCTGTGTAGCTCATGGAAAAGCTCCATGATATCGTAAGATGTTTTGGAATCTAGGTTACCTGTAGGTTCATCAGCAAGAATAATACTTGGATCATTGACCAAGGCTCTTGCAATGGCGACACGCTGACGCTGACCACCGGAAAGTTCATTGGGCCGGTGTTTTGTTCGATCACCCAAACCAACATTTTCCAAGGCTTTGAAAGCCATTTCTTCCCGCTCTTCTCGACTAAACCCTGCATAAACTAATGGTAGGGCAACATTCTCTAAGCAGGAAGCTCTCGGAAGCAGGTTAAATGTCTGGAAGACAAAACCAATTTCTTTATTTCTGATTTCAGCCAACTCATTTTCAGTCATGGAGCTGACATCTTTATTATTCAAAATATAGGAACCTGAAGTTGGTGTGTCGAGGCAGCCAATGATATTCATCAAAGTGGACTTACCCGAACCGGAAGGTCCCATGAATGCTACATATTCCCCACGATCCACGGTAATGGATACAGACTTGAGAGCTTGAATAGTTTCGGCTCCCATTTTATAGGTTTTGTTGATTTCGTGGGTTTCTATGACTCGACTCATGTGGTGTAGGTTTAGTTCGCTTAAAGTTAGATTCATTTATGAGAAAAACCGAAACCAACTATCAAAATTTACGCATTTGAAGCTGATAAAGTGTCTCTTCATCAATCCATTTTGACATTTCTCCCAAGGCATCGGTAGCATAATTGCTCAAGCCCAGCTCTCGGGCTGCTTGTACTTTCCGCATCCAAAGCACCGGATCTCGGTTAAATTCTGTCGCTCCATTCAGTATTTCGTATCGATCGAGTGCATCACTTTGGATAGCTTGTGCTGACCAAATCAAAGGACTGTGATAGGGGTTACCGGTAAGTTCATCGGGTTTTCCAAGCCATTCTAAAAAGGTATTAATAGATTTCGAATCTTGAAAATCCGGGTTTTTAGCGAAGCTTGATAGAGCGGTATTTTCACCTTGTACTTTTTGAATAAAATCAGCCAATTCCTGAATATTGCTTTTGCTTAGGTCATGGGATTTACTCTTCAATAAGCGAATACCAAAATCTGCCTTGAATCGCTCATCTTCCATTCCCTTCCAAGCTTCTAGTAGGGTTTTGGGCAAGCTTTCATGCAATCGTTCAATCCAAAATAGGTATTGAGCTTCCTCAGAATCAGGACTTTTATACCAGTTTCTAGGTTTCAATTCGTAAGCTAACCTCAGTTGCTCGGCTTCTTCATAGTACCCTCCTAAAATTAGAATCTCCCAATGATAGTTTTGGAAAGCTTGGAATCCTTTGTCCTTTGCTGCCAATAATTCTTTTCCAGCTTTTTTGAAGTCAAGTTCGGAGGCCAAAATCATGGCCGAAAGATGAAGGAAATAACCAGCGTCTCCGGGATTTCGGAAGGCTAGCCCATTTAAGTTTTTTACAGCTTCACCGATTCGATCTGCTGCCAGGCTCCGAATGACGGCTGTCTCCTGCAAAGGCATGATATAGGTTTCCATTTCAGGCTGCTGCCAAAGGCTATCTAATAGTTGAAGATCCGATTTAGGAGATTCTTGTGTCCACACAGAGTGCACATTTCGCAAGCCAGCTTGCTTCAAAATAGGAGAAGTAGACTTTAATGATTCTTTTCGAAGGCTTTTCACCAATTCTTTGGCAGGAATATTTCCCAAAGCATTCTGATAAGCGAGTGCATTGATTTTACTCGGTAAGTCTACGGCTTCGGCATTTTCAATATTGAAGTTTCCGCTTTTCAACCTAGAAGCCAGAAGATTGCTTTTTGTCACCTTTTGCTCAAAAGGAGCATCGATCAAAAGTTGGATGGCTTCTTCCGCTCGATTGGTTTTGAGATAAAGCAAGGCTAGATTATTTCGAATAGCTTCGCTTTGCTTAAAAATTTCTAATCCATTTTCTAATAAAGAGATAGCTTGGAAAAGTTTGTTTTCCTGATGAAACCGCTCTGCTAGAAGTACAAAATTATCCTCCTGTGGTGCTTCATACACGCTTTGTTCCAGGTGGCTTTTGGCCAGACTTGGCTGTTTCAGTTCAAAGAGCAGATGAGCCAAGGCATTTTTGGCTTTCGGATTATTTCGGTAGCGAAACCATGAGTTTTCATATAAGATACTCGCATTGAGTCTTTGGTCGGTTGCATAATAATAATCGCCCAAGACATGATTACTCATCGCGTTGACCTGGGCACCGACGATTCCGTTGGCGTAAGCAGTGATGACCAGCATAGCAATCAACCCACCAAGACGAAGGTGATAATAGGGAAGAGAAAAAGGTTTGAAAAGGACTCTTTCCACATTCTTTCCAGTATTCATGATGGAAAGAAAATTGGAATAAAGATAGATAATGAAAAAGGCTGAAATACCCAATTGGGAATAGGTAAAGAGGTGCTTAAGCAATTCTTCTCCGGGTTGATTGCCGGTTGCTTTCAATTTCCAAACTAACCATAAGACCAAGGCAAAGCCTATTAAGTGCAGGGATTTTAGCACTTTGGGGGGAGCAATTAAATCTAGATCGGTGTTTCCTTTGACATCGATTACGAAATAGCCCAAAACGCCTACGGGGATCAATAAATACAGCGGATCAAAAGAGGGAAGCCAAGAAAGAGGGTTTCCTGTTAGATCTAATAAGATGTTGAAAATCAGCAATAAGTAGACGATAGATAGAATTAAAAGTTGAAATGAAATCTTTACTTCTAAATTTCGGCTTGCTCGGGTCAGTAAGATGTAAATACCGGATATCATAGAATGTCCATTCCAGAAAACCCAAGCAATGCTGAGGCAAAAGACCGGAATCAGGGCATGTTCTGCAAGGAAGATATCCGCCCGCTCTACGGTACTTCCCTGAATCATAACCCAAGCTGAAATCCCCACAAACAGTAAGCTGACAACAAAGCGAATTGGATAGTAATTGAATTTTCCAGATACATGGAAAAAGACAGGAGCCGCCAAACTTCCTGCAATCGCTACAATCAAGGGTAGGTTAGTACTAAGCCCTTCAAAATTGAGCCCATTGAGATTGCTAAGTGTTAAGATCAGAATCCAGGCTGCGCCCGCAATGAGGAAATAGAGCTTTTTGAAAGAAGGTATCCAAGCCAAAAAGGCTGAAATTAAAATAAAAGCCAGCACTCCAAATGTTCGAATTTCAAGCAATGAAAAACTGGGTCTTAGAGATTTGAATTCTTGGAAAACCAGAAAATTATCTACTTCAATCGGAAAAGTTACTGGCCCAATCGCAGCTATGTCAAAAGGAATAGGTAGTCGGTCCAGAAAGTAACCAGGAATGAGCTCCCGATAGGGCATACGATCGAAGCCCACGAAATAGATCAATAAAAAAGCCCCGATTAGGATCAAGGCAATGAGGATAAAAGAGCCGATGGCTGGAAGGATTTGACGCATTATTATTCCAAAACTTTTGGCACCCGAAAATAATCTGAATCGCGCTTGGGAGCATTTTTCAGTCCTGCTTCATGATCCAAGTGGTTTCCAACCTTATCCTCACGCATATCATTGACTTCAGAGGACATCGTGGTCAGTGGTTCTACTCCCTCTGTATCGAGTTCATTTAGTTTTTCCACCCAGTCCAAAATCTGACTCATATCTTTTGACATTTTTTCGGCACTGGATTCATCAAATTCCAAGCGCGCCAAGTGGGCGATTTTCTTGATGGATTCTTTGTCTATTTTCATTTGAACTTAGCTCAGTTTAATTTCCAATCTTCCTTCTAAACGCCATTATCAAGTTGCAATTGCCTTTCGATGGCTTCAAAGCATCTGTTTTTCAAACTTTCCTCCGTAGCTCCTTCTTCAGGAAAGATTGCCTCATGCAGGACCATTTTTGCCCGGTGAAAGTCGAGCAAAAACTTACCGTCCTCAGGCAAAATTAGATGATTAAACGACAATGTGACAGGAATGATGGGGATTTGTTTGTCCAAAGCAAGTCGGAAAGCTCCATTTTTGAAGGGTACCATATGGGGTGGCTGAGTAGTGTAAATTCCTCCTTCAGGAAAAATCACGATCCCGCTACCTTCATCCACCGCCAAAGCAGCGCGACGCATAGTTTCCGCCCTGCTTTTTAAGCGGGAGCGATCCACTGCGATATGAAGGCTTTTGAAGAAATAACCAAAAAGGGGGGCTTTTCGAATCGATGCTTTTCCGATGAATTGTACATCTCCGGGGATGAAACCCATCATGGGAATATCGAGGTATGAGAAATGATTGGCTGCAAAAATGTAGGGTTGGCCGGGTTTGATTTGACCTTGAATTTCTAAATGAACTGGTTTGAAAATCAGAGAAAAATAAATTTTAGCCCAATATTGATTGATTCTTCGGCCGTAAGGTTTCCAGCCCGGTATCCAAATACAAATCAGAAAGAATGGAAAAATCAATAAAAAGCTTAGCACAAAAAGCAGTGCGGCATAGAGGGAATATATTCTTCGAAGAAGCTTAATCATGGTTGACCATGTGATTTGCAACTTTGATGAAGTAATTCATCATCAATTCCCGGACCTCTTGATCAAGCTGTATTTTATCCATTGCTTCGAGCATTGCATTCAGCCAATGATTCCGCATTTTTGGATCAATCGCCCATTGCATGTGTCTCAGCCTTAAGCGAGGATGACCACGCTCTTCTGAGTAAGTTTGCGGCCCTCCAAACACCTGAACTAAAAATAAATACAGTCTACGCTCAGCAGGTTTTAAATCTCCTTCAGGATAAAGTTTCCGGAGCTCATGGTTACTTTCTACCCCTTGGTAAAAATGATGTACCAGTTCCTGTATTTTTTCTTCGCCCACTGCCTCGTAGATGCTCTGAAATGGATTCATGGCGCAAACTTAGAAAAAAAGTAGAATTAGGCTTCGTGCTTTTTGACCTTCAGCGAAGTTCCTTCTGTAGAAATGACGATAATCTCTTCGCCCTGATCAATAAACTCTCCCCGGGAATAGGCATCGAAGATTTCTCCATCGATTTCTACTCTTCCGCTTGGTCGAAGACGGGAATGGACCTTTCCAACTTTGCCCTTGAGTTCATCAGGATAAAAGGAAGAAGTATATCCTTCAGACTTTCCTTGAGTTGTGGCAAGGGTAATGGTGCTAAATGCCTTCCAAGAGTTCACTTTTGGTGTCAACCAGAATATCAGAAAAACTGCGGCTATGGCTGCCAGTATAACGGTGAGCAAAGCGACAAAGAGTTGCTCTGCAGGTACAAAGGAAAAGTCAAAGTTTTGATTGGGGAGCATTCCTAAGACCAAGCCAGAGAGGATGCAGACTATTCCCAGAATTCCAAATATTCCAAAACCTGGTATGACAAATAGCTCCACCGCCAGCAATATGATTCCCAAAACAAAGACAATCACTTCCCAATTTTCAGCCAGGCCGTTGAGATAATAGGGAATGAAATATAGGATGGTTGCGAGAATGGCGGCAGCCAGTGGAAAACCAACTCCCGGTGTCTGCAATTCAAAGTAAATACCACCAATGATAATTAGGATTAAGATTCCTGAAATAGCAGGATTTAAAAAGAAGGATATGATTTGCTCTGTACTTGAGACTTCATATTCAATGATTTCGGCCTCTGCTATCCCTTGAGTGGCAAGAATTGCATCTATCGAAGGATATTCTCCTTCACAAAAGCCAAATTTGATAGCTTCAGAAACGGAAAGTGTTACTACTGAGCCTTCCTCGGTAACGCCGTTAATGGCAATTTTTTCATCCACCATAGCCTCTGCGATTTTTGGATCTCTACCACTTGCTTCGGCAGTACTTCGCATCATGGATCGCATGTAGGATTGGTATTTGTCAGGTGCAGCGCTACCATCCGCACCATTTACCACGGTGGCTGCTCCGATACTTGAACCCGGGGCCATGTAAATACTGTCACTGGCGATAGAGATCAAGGCTCCGGCAGATGCCGCATCTTTGTTGATAAAAGTGTAGACCGGAATCGGAGCTTCCAAAATCATGGTTCGAATATCATCGGCATCATTCACAGCGCCGCCGTAAGTATCCATTTCAATAATGATCAAATCAGCTTCCTTTTCTTCCGCAGATTCCAAAGCGAGTTTTACCCGGCGATTCATGGCAGGATCGATGTCCCGATCAATTTTAAAAGTGAAAATCCGTTCTATCTTTTTATCCTGCGCAAGGAGTTGCTGTGGGAAAAAAGAAATAAGCATGAAAAGGAAAGGAAGAAGAAGTCTACTCATAGAAGCAAGATACTTTTTTCAGTCTAATATTGATTCGATTCGAGATCAAAAAAGCTAAATATCATATGCAGAGAATTTGAGAGGTAATTAATTGTTCAAAATCGCTCTCTTTAGCATAATTCTTGTTCTTGTGCTATTGTTTGAAGTTTCCGAACAACACCTAACCTTAATTTAAGCATGCGATTCAACAAATTTCTTACTCTCGGTTTAACTTTTTTAGCTTTTGCAGGTAGTGCTCAAGCTGTTTCTGTCTTGGATTCCTTACGTACAGAAAAAAGAGGAGGGAAGTCATTTATTGTTCATCAAGTAGAGGCAAAAGAGACACTTTTTGCGATTTCCCGCCGTTACCAAACCCCTGTTGGTGAGATTGTTAAATCAAATGAATCTTTAAAATCAGGCTTGAAAGCAGGTCAAGAAATTTTTGTTCCTTTCATAGGTGAAGAGTCGGTTCCTGCAGGTTCGGATTTGCATAAAGTAGCTTCAGGAGAGACGCTGTATTCGATTTCCAAAAAGTATAATGTTTCCATCGATGAATTGAAAACCTGGAATTCCCTACGTGGAAATGATCTCAGTGTCGGTCAGGCTTTAATTATTAAAGGTCAGGCCGAAACTCCCAAGCCAATTGTAGCAGAGGTCGAGAAGCAAGAAATACCGCAACAAACTCAGCCTACTTCAGAAAAGGCTGTAGCTACCAATACGGAGGTGGTCAAGGTTGAAGAAAAAGCACCAAAAAAGGTCGAGAAAGTAGAAGCGAAAGCTGAAAAAGCGGTAGAAGAGAAAAGCTCATTGGCCGAAACTCCAAAAGCACCTGCCGAGGCTGTAGCTGTTGTGCCCGGTGATTGGATTTCCCATGAAGTAAGATCGGGAGAGACGCTCTTTTCGATTTCAAAACAGTACAATGCAAAGGTCGAGGAGGTGATTCGATGGAATGGCTTAAGCTCCAATAACCTTAAAGTTGGGCAAGTTATCAAAGTGGGAAGAGCAGAGCCTGCTCCCTCACAAGTTCCGATCGTGGGTGAACCGAAAGTGGTAACTGATGTGGAGGAAATGCATGAAGTGCCTGATGGAGCTAGCTCGGGCGGGTTTAAGAATATTTCTGAAATGGGTCAGGCTGAAGTGATTCCGGGAACGGGAGGACATAAAAAGTATTTGGTCTTACACCGAACAGCTCCTGTGGGGACGATCATGCGTGTGAAAAATGAAGAAAATGATATCACCATTTTTGCCAGGGTAGTTGGAGTATTGCCAGAAACAGGAGATAATTCCAAATTGGTGATCAAACTATCCCAAGCAGCCTATGATCAGTTGAAGGCAGTAAATCCAAGATTCCCGGTGGAGGTTGCCTATTGATAAAAAAAAAACGCACTAGTAAAAGCCCATCTAATTTTTGTCAAATGGGTTTTTTGTTGAATAGGGTCGGTCAAATGCCTGCTTCTTCTTTGTTTTATTTGATTATTGATTGTGCTTGTCTTGCTGGCAATAAAACCCGTTTTCAAATTATAGACTAAGGGCCAGCGCTGGTTTATTGTTGTAAATTCTAACCCCCAGGTTGCGTCGTTTCTCCTTACCTGGGGCTGATAATTTTCGTGCCTTCAGCACTCTTTTTTTTACCGAACGAAGCGATGGATTTCTTTTTGAATGCAGGGAAGGTTATTTAAAAGATAGCTTCGCAGATAGGCAAAGATATGGCTACGACAAGATATAAGGTCTATCTCACCAACTGAAAAGAGGTGTATCTCAGGAGGCGAAGCCGACTATATTTCACCGAAGGTGTATTTCTTAATATCTTTTCTTTACAGGAGTAAAAAACATTACCCGTCGCGTTTTAGGGAATAGAAAAACAATCACAATTTCCCCTAGTTTTACAAACATGCAATCAAAAACCGCCTTTTTTCTTCTGATAGTTTTTTCATCCTGCTTCTTTGCCAATGAGCTGATGGCGCAGCAGCAGGAACTTGATTCTTTCAATACCACCCGAACAGATTTCAATCGGAAGGGTATGGTCATTTTAGGTTCTTGGGCGGTTGGAAATATGCTTTGGGGAGGAATAGCTGCATCCCAAACTACCGGTTCCGATAAGGCTTTTCATCAAATGAATCTCTATTGGAATTCGGTTAATCTGATCATTGCAGGATTCGGATACTGGCAGGCAAGCAAAAGCCCGGAAGCCATGAGTCTCTGGGAGACCATAGAGGCTCAGCAGGGGATTGAAAAGGTTCTTTTGGTTAATGCAGCTTTGGACTTTGGCTATATGGCAGGAGGTCTTTATCTGAAGGAGCGTGGCCTGAGAAAAAACAACGAAAGACTGCGGGGCTTTGGGAAGTCAATCATTCTCCAAGGTGCATTTTTATTGACCTTTGACGCGATTATGTATGGTTTTCACAGCCATCATGCTCAGGCCTTGCCAGAATTTGTGAATCAACTCAGTTTAGGCCCTACGGGCTTTTCCCTACGGATTCCTCTTCAATAGTCATTTGTCAATCCCAAGCTTCTAAGGTAACTTTGCATCCTACCACAGAAGTATGAACAAAATCCAACTCTTTTTTCATTACCTATTCCGATTTATCTGGAATTTGATTTTCGTGATCAGCTATCCAATTCTTGCTAGTTTTGGCTTGCTCTTCATCGGCCTGACCTGGATTTTTTCAAAGCTTTCCCAATTGCTTGCACGTATTCGACCTGAGGGTAAGAAAGTGACGATCAAAGCTTCAGATTGGGAGACCTTGCCCCATACCAATGAGCTAATTGAGGCACTCGAAGTCAAATCAATCATGTTTGGTCCTTCGGGGTTTAAGCTTCGAAGAGTGGATGGTGTTCCTTCCATTTTATCCGATTATGTATTTGGTAATAAAGTTCGGGTGATTGAAGAAGGCTTGATTCTGGAGAAGTGGAATAGCACAGATTCTAAAGAACTTCCCGATTTTGATATTTGTCTTTACAATCCGGATGAAGATAGCCTGCGACCGCTTACCAATATCAAATGCTTTGATTGGCATGTGTCTGAGAGAGGAGAACGGGAATTGTTTTTTAAATGGTTTGATGGAACCCAAGGAGGAGAGGTAAAGGTCGCTCTTTAAGCCAATGCAAGATCTGAAGGGCTTTTTGGATGAAAAGGTTGAGCAATACAATCAACCGGGATTTATTACCTACGATCCAATATCTATCCCACATTTATTCAAGAAAAGGCAGGATATCGAAATCGCTGGTTTTTTTGCATCTATTCTTGCATGGGGACAGCGGAAAACCATAATTTCCAAATGCTTGGAGCTTTTTCGTCTAATGGATAATGCTCCGCATGACTTTTTGTTAAATCATCAAGAGAAGGATTTAAAGCCCTTTTTGCTTTTCAAGCATAGAACCTTCAATGATATAGACACGCTTTATTTTATTCATTTTTTTGCTTGGTTTTATAGGCATTATGATTCGCTTGAAGAAGCTTTTCTTATCGGACAAAATCACTCCATCGATGGAATGGAAAGCATGCTGAAGGCTTTTCACGAGTTCTTCTTTTCCTTGCCAGATGCTCCTAGCCGTACGAGAAAGCATATTGCGACACCTGCCCGAAAATCAGCCTGCAAGCGAATGAATATGTTTCTCCGCTGGATGGTTCGACATGATGACAAAGGAGTGGATTTTGGTATATGGAAAGGTATACAGCCCGCTCAGTTGATCTGTCCTTGTGATTTGCATGTGGATCGCGTTGCCAGAAAGTTGGGATTGATTACCCGAAAGCAAACCGACTGGCAGACCGCTATCGAACTTACAGAAAGACTGCGCGAAATGGATCCAAATGACCCCGTCAAATACGACTTTGCACTTTTTGGTCTGGGAGTAGAGGAGAAGTTTTAGAAAGCAGAATTAATGAAACTTTTTCACCTCGGGTGCAGCGGCAGATGTCGAGAAATCCCTGGTTAATCGATCTGCATAATCATCCATAAGTGCCAAAACCTTATCCCGATTTTTTGATCGTACGATCAATCCTGCATGGTATTCCAATGGAACTCTAAAATACACCTCCGGGTCATCAAAGCTGCTTAAATCAGGATTTTGGAATTTGGAAAGTGTGAGCACAATTCCAGCATATTGCTTGACGCTTTTGGGGAGTTTATACTCCTTTCCTCGAGCAAGAGAATCTTCGATTTTGGCCCATTCAGTCCAGAGATTGATGGATGTGGCTGCTTCCACCATTTCTGCCAAATGCGCTCCTCCTACGCGCGAAGAGGTTTCTAAGAAGTAGATTTCCCCATCTTCATGGCACTTGATGAATTCTGTATGAGTGGCTCCCGATTTTAGGCCAAAGGCTTTCATGATATCTTTATTGACCTTTTTGATGGCTTTTTCGTCTGCCGAACCGTACTCCAAATTGGCTGATCGGAAAATCCCACCTCCTTGAGATATTTCCATGGGAGTTGCTAAGTATTTAGAAACGGTCAAAAAGATGTTTTTTCCGTCTAGCATCAAGCCATCCGCATGATAGACATCACCCGGCTTAAACTGCTCCACGAGGTAATAAAGGCGATTGTCTCCAAGTTCATGGATATGTTTCCAGAGCTCTTCCTTGTTGTGCACCTTTATGATACCATGCGCTGAGGCTTCGGAGCGAGGTTTCAGTACCCAAGGGGCAGGAATATGATCTGCATATTGGTTGATATCCTCGTCATTAAATAGGGGAGAGAAGGCGGGAACATTGATTCCTGCATCTTGCGCTTTGATCCGCATGGCAAGCTTGTCGCGGAAGTATCGACCGGTAGTTTGCCCCATACCTGAGATACGTAGGTTTTCTCTAAGGAAAGTTGCTTTTTCTACATCATAATCATCCAAAGCGACGATAGCGTCAATCTTATTTTCCTTCATCAGCCCTCCGACTCCTTGTAAGAGTAAATTCAAATCCCAATCCAAATCTTGGCCCGGCATGTAGAAAACTTCATCGATGTATTCAAAAGCCCAAGGATGCTCTTTGAGATTTTCTGATGTCACCAAAAAGACTCGATTCCCTTGCTTCTTGAGAGAAATTAAAAATGCATTTCCTTTGAAGTAATTGGAGATGCAGAGAAAAGTTTTGCCCGAAGTATCCATTTTAAAGAAGATTTTCGATCAAATTAAGCAATAAATTGACACCATAGGATGTTCCGGATTTGGTTTTTGTAAACTCACTATCTCCGAAGGCTACACCGGCAATATCCAAATGAGCCCAGGAAGGATGCTCATTGGTGAAAGCTTGCAAAAATGTAGCTGCTGTGATGGCTCCTGCTAGAGGCTTTCCATGGTAGTTTCGAATGTCCGCAATCTCACTATCCATTTCTTTTGCATATTCCTTCCAGATGGGTAGAGGCCAGGATTTTTCACCTATTCCCATACCTGAATCCTGAATTTGCTTGGACAAGGATTCATCATTGGAAAACAAAGCTGCGCATTCATACCCGAAAGTTCCAACAGCTGATCCAGTCAATGTTGCAAAATCAAGGATGTGATCAGTTTGGTAATTTTTGACCAAATAAGCCAAGCCATCTGCTAAAATCAATCGTCCTTCTGCATCGGTATCGACGATTTCTATGCTATTACCTGAGTAGCTTTTAATGACTTCGGAAGGAAGATAGGCATCCTTGTCAATGGCATTTTCCACCGTTGGCACGATGCAAGTCAGGTTGATTGGGACTTGGAGGGAAGCGATGAGTTGGGTTGCTGCCAAAACCGCCGCTGCACCGCCCATGTCTGACTTCATGTAATGCATCCCCTGAGTCTTCACATTCAGGCCTCCGGTATCAAAAGTGACTCCTTTTCCAACCAGTCCGATGTGTTTTTTGGCTTTAGGCTGTCGGTATTCTAAAATGATGAATTGGGGTTCTTTAGCAGAACCTCTTGCCACTGCCAAAAAGGCTTCAAGGCCCTCTGATTTTGCCTTTTTCCGGTCAAAGATTTTTGCTTTTAGGTTTAGCTTTTTGGATGTCTTTTTTGCCCAATCCGCCAAATACTTGGGAGTAAGTACATTTGGTGGAAGATCTACCATCAATAAAGCCTCCAGCTTGGCATCCAAGATCTTCTCTGCACGGAATAGCGTCTTTTTGGCTTCGGTTGAATTCGAACGGACAGCTACTTTCAGTTTTTGAAATTGTTCTTTTCGCTCCTTCTTGAAAAAATCTAAATGGTAAGCTCCTAATCCTAAGCCAATTATACTTGCTTCCATCAAATCTGCCTGGTCAATTTGACTGAAGTTCAATTCTATGTTTTCCTTCACCCAATCTCCCTGCTTAGCCAATACTCTTCGGAAAGCATTCTCAACTGATTTATAGCTTGGACTATCGCCTAAACCCAGCAGAAGAATGATTTGGCTTTCATTCGAGAAAGCATAATGCGTATTTTCCTTCCCACTGAAAAGGAGCGGAGATATAATTTGTTGCGGAAAGTTTTGGCCTAAAAAACTGGAAACCTGATCGCTTTTAAGTGGAAAAATTTTCAGGAAAGTCTGTGATTTTGACTTGGGATTCAGTTGAAATTGCATATTGATTTATTCAGGTTTGTCACTAAAGAAAAGCCATTCGATGGCTTTTGGGAACTCATCGCTCCAGTATCTTTCATTGTGTTTTCCTTCCATATTGATGGAAAGGCGCACTTTCATTTTTCCTTGAAGGCTTTCTCTTCTTAGTAACCGCTTTCGGAATTTGGTCACATGCTTGACCATGGTTTCGCTTTCGTCTCCACCTGCATAGAGGTAAAGTCTAGTTTCCTGCGGTTCAAAAATATCCAGAAAGCCGAGCTTGATCTTTGGTATGACCCAAAGTGAGGGAGAAAAGACCATCAATTTTCCGAAAACCTCCGGATAGATCAATCCTGAAAAAATACTCACTAGACCTCCCATGGAACTTCCGCCAATACCTGTGAATTCACGATCAGTTTTGGTTCGGAAAGTCTTATCCACAAAAGGCTTCAAGGTATCGGTGATAAAGCGGATGTATTTTTTTCCGTGACCTGCACCTAGTAAGGTTCGCCCTACATTGTATTCCTGAATGCGCTCTGATTCTGCATGCTCGATAGCAATGACGATAATCTTCCCAATTCCGTAGTCCGACATAACCGCCAGCTTCTTATCTATCTGCCAGTTGAATTCGGATTTTTCGTTGAAAAGGTTTTGAGCGTCCTGTAGGTAAAGAACCGGGTAATGCTCATCACTGGTGTCGTAATCATGGGGAAGCAGTGCCCATATTTTGCGGGTTTTATTGAGTTGGGGAATTTCAAATTCCTCCGAGATCAAATGCACCTTTGGCAATTGACTTGGGCGGTAAGGAAGCCAGTTGTGACGCCATTTAGCTACTTTTTCAACTCGCTCGAGTTGATCATCATTCCAGTGGCGATTGGGAGTTTTATTTCCGTATCGATCAATTTCGACTTCTGACCAGTCTCCTTTTGTAAATTTGTAGATCAGTTCTCCTTCAAACTCTTCACCTTCCGGAAATTCAAACTCATAGCGCCCTTCCTCAATTTTTTCCATTCGGAAATTATAGTCCTGAGTCGCCCAATTATTGAAATTACCCGAGATATAAACCGGCCTGTTATCATCATTCGGAGTGAGAAGGATGATTTTTTTGGTATGGGTGACAGTGGACTTTACTGGAGGCTCTTGTGAATTCATCAGCAGATAGCAGGCGATGGCTTAGCCTTGCAAAAATAGCTTATACCGCTTCAAAATGAAATGTAATTGAAAATGATTATTCAGAATGTGAAAAACAGGTGTTTCTGTCAGACTCTTTCAAAAGGTCTAAAGCGGATTTCCTCTGGATAGGGGAATGCATGAATGAGTTCACCGCTTTTAATTCTTTTTTGAATCTTTTGCCAATGCAACGGATCGAAAAGGTTTTTGTGATAATTCAGAAAATGTTCTTTTAAATCTTCTCTGCCAATCATCCAGCGCCGAAAATCTTCTGGAAAGACGTCATTTTTGGCAATATCATACCAAGGCTCGGAGGCATAGATCTGCTCATAAGTTTCCGCTTTTGGTTTCACTCGGAAGTTCATATCTGTCAAAAACTCAATCTCATCATAATCATAGAAAATGACTCTTTTTTGACGGGTCAGTCCAAAGTTTTTGGTCATCATATCACCTGGGAAAATATTCGCCTGCGCCAATTGTAATATGGCTCTACCATAATCTTCTGCCGCTTCCAATCCTTCCTCTGTGGGGCAATCATCCAGGTAAAGGTTGAGCGGTATCATCTTGCGCTCGGTGTACAGGTGTTTGATAATCAATTCATTGTTTTCGATTTTCAAGAGGGAGTTGCAGGTATTCCTCAACTCCTCCATCAGTTCCGAACTAATGCGATCAAGTGGAAGGTGAAAGTATTCGAATTCATGTGTGTCTGCCATCCTACCAACACGATCATGCAATGAAACCAACTTGTATTTTTCCCTTACTTCTTGCCGGGTCATGCTTTTTGGCGGTTCAAAATGATCCTTTACCAGCTTGAAAACCACATCTAAAGAGGGGGACGTGAACACAGTCATCACCATGCCTTTGACTCCAGGGGCAGGAATAAACTTATCCGAAGATTGATTTATATGGTCCAGAAAGTCACGATAGAAAAGCGTCTTTCCGTGTTTGTTAAACCCGATTGCATTGTAGAGTTCGTGTGTCTTTTTATGAGAAATGACTGAGCTTAGAAAACCAACCACTTGTGAAGGGACATCAGCTTCGACCATAAAATAGGAGCGGGTAAAGCTGAATAAGTGACTCATGATCTGCCGATCAAAAATCAAGGTATCCACGAAAACACCCTTCTCCCCATGAAGCATAGGTATAATGAATGGCATCCACTTTTCCCCGACGAATGTCCTTCCGATCAGGTAGGCAGCCTTGTTTCGAAAAAAGACCGATTTGAGTATTTCTGTGGTAGTTTCTGGGCCCGGGTTGTACCGGGTGAGAATGACGTCTTTGACACTTTGAATTAAAAACTGGATATCCTGCTCCTTATTCATATATGGAACTCCCATATCAAAATCATCCAAAATCTTTCGGATGATAGGCTCAAGTCCCATTTGACTGGGATATACATGGATCATATCGCTATCTCTACTCCATTCACAGGATTCATGACCCTCCGTAAGGTACATCAATTCGGCATCTATCGACATTCCAGGAAAAGCTTTGCGGATGACTGAGTTGAAAAAAGTTTCGGCCAATTCCACATCTGGTCTTCCCAATATCATGCTTTGGTACTCTTTCCTAATAGAAGACCAAATGCCTCTGTCGGAAGCAGTCTCCCCAAGCTTTTCATGAAATTCATCCACTAGTTGGAATAGAAGATCCTTGTACAATCTCAACCTCTGTCGGTGGTTGATTTGCATATTTTGCCAATTTCGTTCCCTGAAATATTTTGGAGCGAGTCGTGTATAGGTATTGAAGCTTCGGATGTAGCTTTCAAATCCATCAAAGATTCTTTTGGCCAATGATTGGGGACTATGCGGCATTGCTTGGCTTGGTATTTTTTCGAAAATACAGAAAAAATAAGACCCTTCAGGATTGTAATGAAAAAGTGAAAATTTATGCAGACGATTGCATAAAACTTTGATTAAATCTAGATAGAATATTATTTAATATGACTCTTCGGAATCCTACACGTAGCCAAATATTCTTAGACAGCTAGTGACA
>NZ_JAPEIB010000109.1:0-956 GCF_028823735.1 Algoriphagus sp. NF | reverse complement strand
CCCTGAAGGGGGAGAATACTATTCAGAGTTATTTGAAAATCGCTCATTGCCCATTGTCCCGATTCTCGGGATGGTAATTGAAAATTGATCATTGATCATTGGTAATTGGTCATTGATAATTGATAATTGATCTTTGGCCCGTTTGACCCCCCGCCCCCCTGAAGGGGGAGAATACTATTCAGAGTTATTTGAAAATCGCTCATTGCCCATTATCCCGATTCTCGGGATGGTCATTGATCATTGGTAATTGGTCATTGTCCATTGCTCATTGATAATTGAATATTGATCATTGCTCATTGCTCATTTAAAACGACCGCACCTTTTCCAAAAACTCCTCTTTCCGCCGCCTCGATACATCCACCACACTGCCGTCACTCAGCTTCACCTGCCCGCCTTCGCCTTTCAGGTATTCGGTCACTTCTTCCAGATTGATCAGGTGGGAATTGTGAACCCGGTAAAACCCATAAGGCTCCAAAATGGTCTCCACTTCCTTCAGCGTTTTGGAAACCAACACCTTTTGCTTTCCTTTCAGAAAAATGGTCGTGTATGTATTGTCCGACTCACAGCGGATGATGTCCCGGATTTCGACAAATTGAAACCCACTCATCGTTGGTAAGGCCATTTTGGATCGTTCCCGAGGCAACTGCAGATTTTGAATCAGCTGCTGCACGGGTTTCCCTTTGTCTGTTTTCCGATCCAAAAATCGTCTCACCGCATCTTCCACTTCTTTTTTATCCAAAGGCTTGAGCAAATAATCCACTGCCGCCAAGCGAAAAGCCTGAATAGCAAATTCCTGATGGGATGTGGTGAAAATGAGGTCAAATTCCACTTTCTCCAAACTGACCAACCAATCAAAAGAAGTTCCTCCCGGAAGCATCACATCACAGAAAACCAGATTTGGATTATGGTCCTTGCAAAGCCGGTCAGCCTGAATCAGATCAGCTGCTTCACCGACT
>NZ_JAPEIB010000108.1:0-1040 GCF_028823735.1 Algoriphagus sp. NF | reverse complement strand
TATGACTATTCGTGATGTTGCACGTATGGGTAGACAGCCGCAATAATGAGTCTGTCAAATAATTTTTCTCCAAAGTATCTTCGGTTGAGCTTATAAGCAAATTCATCCAGATAGTTTTGAAGGTATTTTTCTGTAACCATGTGATAGATACCCAGGAGATTCTTCTTCAGGTTGCTGATCGCTGTGTGTACCCAATTGAGTGCTCCGTTTGCTGAATCCTTGGAAGATTTCACTTTGATGTGCTCCTCTACCATTTTTTCCAGATCGACGTAGGCGGTGTTTTTGTCTGTAAATAACACCGATGAAAAATCCACGTTGGTTTCCACAAACTCTTCCACCGAATCACTGGTCACATCCTTAAGCACTTTCATTTTGAAAAAGCCACAATGGCTGCCTTTTTTACCGGAGTCTGGATCTTCCAAAGGAGTGGATTCGGAAGCCACTGCGACAATCGCCTGTTTCTGACTGCCTTTTCCCCGCTTTAGCTGCTCCTGAACCTTTTTCCGGGTTGCTTTTTCCACATAAGCCTCATCGTATTCGACCATTCCCTTGAGCAAATAAAGACCGTCCCGCTTGCCCATGACTGCTCTGATCTTATGCATCAGACTGAAAGCTGTTTGGTAACGCTTGAGTCCAAGCTGTCTTTGGAACTCCAAACAGGAGAAGCCTTTTTTGGTAGCTGACATCAACAGAAACGCCGTAAACCAAGTATGCAGCGACAGATTGCTGGACTCCATCACGGTTCCGGCTTTTAAAGATGTCCTCCTTCGGCAAAAGCTGCATTCGAAGAACTTCCTGCCCGAAAACCAGTAGTGCTTTGGAAATCCCTTGCAGGTTTTGCAGTAAATGCCTGTTTTTTGTCGATAGTCTTTCAGAAAGATCTCACAGCTTTCCTCGTTTGGAAAATGGTGGATAAAATCGATGATATTCATGGGCTTGCGTATTTTTACACAAGTACCGCTTATCTTCATGATTACGGAAACTATTGTCACTAGCTGTCTAAGAATATTTGGCTACGTGTAGGATTCCGAAGAGTCATA
>NZ_JAPEIB010000107.1:0-1047 GCF_028823735.1 Algoriphagus sp. NF | reverse complement strand
TTTTAAAATTTTTTGGCGCTTGTAGGTCAGCGTGATTATTCCAGCTAGCTTTCCCATTGGGGATTCAAATGCCACTTCGTGTTTTGTAATCAACTCTTGATCAGTCAATGAAACAATGCTGTATGCCGTTGACTCTTGACCATCGAAAGTGGTTAGAATGTCATCAGAACCTAACTCCCAAGTACCCGAGCCATTCATATCTCCCTGACCTGCTACGATTTGATAATTCCCATTCTCTTCAAGGATAAGTTTTCCATCCACATGCAACATCTTTCCCCCTTCAATCATGGCACTCATATCAGCCCCTTCGGTCTGTTCGAATTCAAAATCAGAGCCTGTCCAGGTTCCAACAAGCTGGGATCTGTCTACTCCTGAACTACAGGAAATAAGAAAAAAGAGCATTGCCAAAACTGGTATTCCAAAAAGAAACACCCCCTTTTTACTTTCCTTAGATTTTTCTTTGTGCATCATAATAATTCGTTTTTTGGTTTGAAATTGATTGAAATTATTCAAAAGCTGAAGCCCTCGATTTGTATTGAGAATTTGAACAAGGGTCCTTGAATAATCAATGGAGGAATGGCTTAGGGTAACCTGCTGATCTGCCTGAAACTCATGAACTTCCTTCAAAAGATTTTCAAAAACGTAGATAAGTGGATTAAACCACATAATTGATTTCACCAATTGAACCAATAAAATATCAAAACTATGTCCCTCCCGAATATGGACAGATTCGTGAATCATTATTTGTTGGAATTGCCTATCCTCTAGATCGAGCGTAGGAAGTAGAATCGTAGAAAAAAATGAAGCGGGTCTAAAGGCTGGATTCAAAGCAATTTCAAATCCTTGATAATGTTTCTTTTCAGAATTCTGAATTAATCGCATCGTCCTGAAAAGCCCAACCATCAACCTTGCCAACATCCAAATAAGTCCTCCAAAATAAAGAGCTGGCAATAGCACTTGAATAGATAGAAAAGGAATTGATTCAGATCCATCCTTGATTATTTGAGAGCCAGCTATACCGATTGATGAAATGGTATTTATTGGCAA
>NZ_JAPEIB010000106.1:0-1079 GCF_028823735.1 Algoriphagus sp. NF | reverse complement strand
ATACCTCATGCTGGTTGGCCGCACTTTTACTGAGCACTTTCTTGCCCACTTCATAGCGGTTACTATCCCTGTCATACAGGGCATAGATCATATAAGCTTCCGGACTCTCTCCCGATAGAAATCGGGATTGAAAATCCTTGGCGATGATATCCGCCAGATTCAGAAGGGCTATCAGATTGGCACCCCCCCTAGGCGTAGCATCTTTTCAACATCGCCGAAGTTCAGTTGGGTGCTGGGTGAAGTTTGCAACTTCACCCTCATATTCTTCCGAATTTCCATTTGGTTCATTTTTGCACCTTCATTTTTCAAAAGCAAATTACAAATTTGTTTGGATAGAAAGGTGTAGTTATAAACTACACCTAGTCCTAATTAACTTGCTTTTACACCCAGAGAGGGATTTTTTGGAAAGTTCCATTTTTCCCTGATCTTCCTTCATTCTTTTCAACAGCATTTTTTCAATCTCATCATTGCTTTGTTTTGCTTGACTGTTGCCACTTGTATCTTCCTTGCCTTGCCCGGAATTTTGTTGGACAGTCAAGGAAAATGATTCGTTTTCAACAAAAAGAAAAAGCACCAAGAAAAAGAAAACTAAGGCTCTTTTTTGACTATGTATCAAATCCATATTACAAAAACTTAAATTATATATTTTTTTATTTATTCTTTTCTGGACAATAATCACTGTTTAAATAAAAACTTTGACCCCCTCTTTAATACTTTATTTTTATAGTATATCTTCTTCTAAATACAATCTTTATTTAAATCTCATTTTTATTTCTTTGCGCTAGCCTACCTATTGAAAGGGATTCATTGGTCAAAATGAATCGCCTCGGATAACGCGTTCTTTTCTATTTCATCTATTGCAGATAGCTTTGATTTATTCAAATTCTCAAAAGGTTTCTTTAATCGAAGCAATTCAAACCCTATTTTTAACTGAAAAGGAGAAGTGGACAAACTTCTATCTTCCTCGTACAAAGGATCCCAAGAAGCAATGACAGATGTTCTTAAGGTTTTCCCCATTGGAATGAGCTTAACTAGACTCAATTCTCCTGACCATATCTTTCCTTCATAATCCAAGTTCT
>NZ_JAPEIB010000105.1:0-1141 GCF_028823735.1 Algoriphagus sp. NF | reverse complement strand
TCCATCACTCCAAGGGGGATGCTTCGCAATGTACCATCTCAAGGCGAGGTGAAAGCTAAATACTCCCCATCCCATCCAGGCGAGAAGGGAGCCGCCTTTCCAAAGGAAATTCAAGATTTTACCTTCTTTGAATAGTCGGACAATTCCCAAAACCAGCATCATAAAGCCTAAAAGCCAAAAAACTGGAAAGAGGCGATTGCCAAGGTTTAGTTTATTGTAGAGTAATTCGCCATTGATTTCATTTTCAGCGGGATATACTTTTTTACCGGCCTCTTTTTGATACAGGGAAATATATCCTAGTGCTTCATCTGCTTCTGACCAATCGTCCTCACGAATCCCTTTCTGAAGACCTGCGAGATAAAGCTTGCCTATGTTTTTCACAAAAATTCCATCCTCCTCTTCAAAGCCTTGAGCAAATTGACTACTAGTGTACCAGGTGTCATTATCGTCGAGTCGGTTTGGGTAGAGTCTCAAAAAATCTCCAATCAAGACAGCATAGAAGATATTGAATCGCTCATCTGTTTTCAGCAATTCCTTATGTCCCTCGTTTCGCTGGGAGGGCTTGAGTTGATTGGCTTCTTCTACTAAGTCGGCCAAAAGATAATTTCCCTCGGAGTCAATAAAATCCTGAAAACTCAATCGATCTACAGGTTCGTGTCCTAAGGCCTGAAAGGCATCGAGAGATTTCTCCTGATCGATTTTGATCAAAGGAAAGCTGCTGAAACGCTCCGGGCTAAGCTGCACGGCTAGCAGAAACTGCTCCGGACTGAGCGATATTCTTTCTCCTTCCAGGTCAAATTCAATCTGGGTACGACCATTTAGTTTTCTGGCGATTTCGTTTGCCAGGGTATTGAGGGGTTTCATCCGCCCATCCAGGTCCTGCACGATCAGGGTCCCGTAGGCAATGGCTTTTTCCTCAGGAACCAAAAACTGAGCACCCTCCTGACCAAATACCGTACTGCTGAAAGTCACAGCCAGAAGCATAAGCGATGCGGTTTTGGCAGAAATTTTAGCCAGACGCTTCTGTAACATTTGAAAGCGGCTGCCCGGTGCGAAAAGCGTCAGCAGCATGCCGAGGCTTAAGAGAAAGTAACCGAAGTAGGTCAGGTAAGTGCCGGGCCGATCTTGATTGATCGAGAGG
>NZ_JAPEIB010000104.1:0-1145 GCF_028823735.1 Algoriphagus sp. NF | reverse complement strand
TATCTATTTCCGATCTATTCTCCTGGGTGGGTTGATCTTTTTGGTATTGGACTTTTGGATCGGGCTTACTAATTACAGTGTCACAAACTTCCCTGTCACCACATTTCTGATGGAGTTTAAGACATTTGATTGGAACCTGTTTGTATTTATCATCATTGTGTTTTTCACAGGTGAAACCTTGCATCGGGATCAATCTTCCGGATACTCAGTAATTAATGATGCCTTTCCGGTAAAGGACTGGACCGTCATCGCTTCTAAGTTCACAGGGATAGCCATGATCTGTTTGATGCTGACAACAATTCCTATTTTCGTAGGTATCATTATTCAGACCTTAAAAGGGTACTTCCAGTACGAGGTGGGCATCTATCTGGTAGATAGCTATCTGATTTCTTTGCCGGATTACCTGCAGATGGTCATGTTGGTTTTTGCGGTGCATTTGGTGGTGAATAATAAGTTTGCCGGACATGCAGCAGCCATTGGAATCTGGTTGGTCATGATCATTTTGAGGGATTTTGCAGGTTACAATTTCAATGCCTTTTTCTATTCCTATAAGCCCGGCTATACCTGGAGTGACATGAATGGTTTGGGGCATTTCTGGGAACCCTTGCTGTGGTTTAATATCTACTGGACTGCTATTGGGCTTTTTTTGATTCTTTTCTTTGCCACCTTCTACAAGCGAGGAACTGAGAATAATTGGAAAAGCCGATGGAATTCTGCCAAAAGTAAAATGTCCAATAAAACGTCTTTGGCCTCCTATATTTTTCTTGTCATAGGTCTGATTTGCTTTGGATTTATCTACAGGTCTACGGTTTATACCAACACCTACAGAACTTCTGACGAGAATGAATTAAGAGCTGTTGCCTACGAGACCCAGCTCAAAAAATACGAGTTTATGCCCACACCAAAAGTTATAAGTGTCAATTTGAAGGCAGATATGTATCCTAGAGAGCGTGATGCCTACTTTGAAGCGGCAATTCAGCTTGTGAACAAAACTGATACCCCGATAGATTCTATTTTCTTTGACGGTTCAGGGCTGACACATTATGAAGTGCTCCATAATGGGCAGGAATTACCTTACAGAAGCCTGATTGAATTCGCACCTAATCAGTTCAGGATTTTTGGGGAAAAGGAGTCCAAGCCTTCCT
>NZ_JAPEIB010000103.1:0-1196 GCF_028823735.1 Algoriphagus sp. NF | reverse complement strand
TCTTAGATTTCCAATAGACTCAGATACTAAAGCATTACTTTGTAGTGAAGTTGGCTATAGAAAAGTATTTATTGATTTAAAACCTGATTTGACCAATCCTGGGTTTTATACAATTACTGTAGACATGCTGGTAAATAGTAATGGAACTCCTAGGGTAGTAAATATTTTTTCTGATGTACCCTATGGATTTCTTGCGCCTAATACTTTAAAATTAGGTTTTGCCGCTGCTACTGGAAGCCCTCATACTAATTTTCATGAGATAAGGAATGTTGAAGTACAGGTTTCTAGTATTCAAGAAAATCAAAAACCTCAGCCCCCAAGCCTTCTAAGAGAGGTTTGTATTGACCAAAGTGATGATGTTGAATTTCCTTTTTGTGTAAATCTACCTTCCAGTATAAATGCGTTTATCCAATGTATTCAGCTCTATGAATTAGATCCAGGGCCTGGAGTTAATAATTTTGGTCAAGAAAATTTTGATTGTGGATTAGTATGCGATGAAAGATGTTCAGATCAGAATAAGAGAATCCCTGTATATGACCCTAGTGACCCAACAAGACAGGTTGGTGAATTGATTGCAGAACTTTCAGATGAAGTAGAACCAGGAGAATTCAATCAGGCTTTAATTAGATATGTAAGAACAGATTTATCCTTTTATGGGACTGTAACCGCTTGGTATAAAATTGTTGATAATTTCGGTCTGGAATCGGATGGTATTCCTATAACGATTACCATAAATCCACTTCCTGAGATTGTATTTAAGGGCATACCAGAAAATCCGTCATGCGACGGGCAAAATGATGGAAAAATCACAGGTATAGTTATAGACAACCTCGTAGATGACCCAGGCAAATACCAAGTGGAATTTTATGATGCAAATGGCCCTGTAAATACCACGTTGGTTTCAGAAACTTACAATGCAGAGGGATACATCACAGCTACATTCGATCTTTCTGGGCTGAATTTAGGAAGTATCTTCGTTCGGGCTACCAATCCAAGTTCAGAATCGCTTGGACCTCCGTGTAACAATAATACCGGACTTTCAGCTGATCCTTGTATGGTGGAGGATGAACTTATATTTGAATTCACCGAAACTCGTGGTACTCCAGTCGAATTAGATCCCTATAGAGATGAAATCTGCGAATCAGAGATTTTTGAAGTACTTCCGACAATAGACCCTATTTACAATCCTAATAATC
>NZ_JAPEIB010000102.1:0-1263 GCF_028823735.1 Algoriphagus sp. NF | reverse complement strand
TTTGCCCTTTTAGTAAATATGATATTCCCAGCTGAGTCATAATCAATTTCTAATTCTTTTAATTTAGTATCATTTCCAGGTAGCTTAAACGCAAAAGATGACATCCCATTGGTAAAAACACCGGTGCCTTTTGGAGAGAATTCTTTTTCTGTGCCGTCGGACATTTTGACGCGTAGCTTTTTAAGCTTAACGGTTCCCCGAATACACTTTAACTTTATTGTAGAAATGTTTTGTTTTTTGCCAAGCATATTGACTTTATCTGTTTCAGCCATGTAAGACACAGTTTTTTCCGATAGTTTTATCCAACCCTTTTCTTCAGACTGCGCGAAGGAACGAAGCCCAAACGCAACAATCAATACCAGAGCTAATAGAATACTTTTTTTCATTTTATTGATATTTTAATTTTGTTAACCGACAACAGCGGTTCAATTCTTTGAGTGTTTTCAATCCAACTTATTTAAATTAATCATAACCTTTTTGGTCAAAAAGAACTGTACAACCATACCAGATTTGATCTTGGTGATAGGATTTATTCTTAATTTCGGTTAAGCCATTTAGCTTCAGGCGGTTGGTTTAAATTGCCCACAACGACCTGCTAAACGCAGTTCAGGTATGATAACGAAGATACAATAAAATGGATAAAAATGCCATGATATTGGACTGTTGGCATCATGGCATTGTTTGTCAATTAGATGGCGCAGCTATCGTGGATTGCCATTTTATTGAATTGGGAGTTAGAGTGCCTGATCCAAATTGCATTTAGCTCCGTGTTATGGCACGTTGAGCACTTGAGTGCGTCAGCTGGAGCTGTAGATAATAGAAAGGGTTTTAGCAATTTGGTTTAGCAGGTCGTTATGGTCACACTTGCTTGTGGGGCGGGAGTGCGCAGCACGTAGCCACGCAAGTCAGCTTCAGCTGATTGTGACCATAACGGTTTGTGCAAATGCAGTAACCGACGTTTGGAGGATGTTGGCATTTTGCACATTGTTGGCATCAGTTATCTTCTTTTTAATCTCCTTTTAGAAAAGCCAATACTTCTTCATTTTCTTCATTCATCAAAATCAAATTCAGTCCTTCTAATTTATAAAACGCTACTTGATTAATTGCTTTGATAAAAGCCTCAGCAGTATCCATTTTATGGCACATTTTCTTGGTGGAGGCAAGATTTCCAAAAACAATTTGGTTTTCGGTCACTTTCTTTATCCCTCCTGAGTATTGATTGCATCCATCATATCCGAACACCTTCAGGTCGGTTAGGTTAAT
>NZ_JAPEIB010000101.1:0-1280 GCF_028823735.1 Algoriphagus sp. NF | reverse complement strand
TGCTCTTTCCGCTTAAAAGTTGGACTAGTTAAGCAGCGATTTTAAAGTTATAAAATTCATTTGGTGTTTTCATTTCTAAAGCGGAATGTGGTGCATATGTATTGTATTCATTCATCCATTTCTGTATTTGCCTGAGTACGGTTTTTGGATTTTCCAGGCAGTTCTCATAGACGTAATCTCGTTTAAATGTAGCATTGAAGGCTTCACACATCCCGTTTGATTGTGGGGAATAGGTTGGAGTATTACAATCGATTATATTCCAGGATTTCAAGCTGGCTCTGAGCTTTTTTTCAATGAATTCAGGTCCATTGTCATGTAAAAACTGAAGTGTATCCGGATCAGGCAAGTTCTCTCCAAAGCGGGCATGTAAAGCTTCCTGAACCATTAATTCAATATCAACTGCCTGCATATGTTTTCCTGCTTTCCAGGCGATGATGGACCTGTCACAACAGTCCAGAAGAAAGGCCACCCGGAGCTTTTCCCCATTCCAGCATTTAATCGAAGTGATATCACTAGCCCATCGCGTATTAGGTATTTCCACTGCTATCTGCCCTGTATGGGTTCTGCTGCTGCCTCTGGTTCGGTGTCGGGTAATCAACAACCCTTCTTCTTTCATGTAGCGATGCACCATGTATTTGGTTACATTGAGCCCATAATCCCGTTTGAGCAGCGCCTTGACCCGGGGTACCCCATAAGTGGATTTCTTTGCCGTGATTTCTAAAACAGCCAGTTTCATCTGCTCACATAGTTCTTTTCGCGCTGTCCTTTTTCGTTCAGGATAGGGTTTTACTTTATAATATACAGAGGATTTGGCTACTCCCAGTGTCTTGATAATCCTATTCATGCTTACTCCGAATTCCCTGGATAACGATTCAATTTCTTGTTTCGAAGTTGATCCATCTCTAACTTTTTTTTTAGGATCTTAATATCCAAAGTAGATTCCCCGAGAGCCTTCTTGAGCTCCTCATTCTCTTTTCTAAGCATTTCCAATTCAGCTTTGGAATGTAGGTCACCTTGATTTTTGATACTCATAATGGCTCCTGATTTAGCAAGTGTACGCCAGCTATACACCTGACTGGTGATCAGCCCGTGTCGGCGACAATATTCAGGACAAGATAAGCCAGAACTTTCCCAATCTTCTACAATAAAGGCTTTTTGTTGTGAGGTCAGTAGCTTACGGCCACTGGATGAAAGTCGTGCGTTTTTAATTAAGTCTTCGATCATTTTGTTCCTAAGTTTAGGCAACAAAACTGGTCCAGTTATTTAAGCGGTTAAGAACA
>NZ_JAPEIB010000100.1:0-1281 GCF_028823735.1 Algoriphagus sp. NF | reverse complement strand
ATGGTTTCCAGAATTTTCTTTTATTAGTAAATCCAAAACATCATTCCAAGAAGTACCTGAAGGTAAATATGACTTTGCTTCTTCCATTAATTCAGTAGGTTTATCTTTTTTTACCAACCCTCCAAATGCCATTTTATAATAATAATCAAAGCCTAATGTACCACCAGTTGGTCCGTACTTTTTATCCCAATTATATAATGAAACTGCCATTCCAGTGATAAATTGGCTCATTGTTGCATGATGGTAATCACCTTTTTCTTGAGGGTATTTTTTCCAATATTCATTGATCAAGTCCAAAAGTCCTAAATTTTTTGCATTTTCTTTACCGTAGATTTGATCCTCTAGATAAGCGTGAACCGTCTCATGAATTATAGTTCTAGCAATGCTAAGGGAAGTAGCTTTAGCTAAATAATCATTATTTAATGTAATTACATTAATCCCATTAATCCGTTGGGTTATTGCATTTGCACCACTTCGAACAGTCCCATTTTGGATACGATAGTCAAATTGCCCACTTTGTTGAAACATGTTCAAAATTCCACCAGCAATATCTATTGCCCCTAAGCCACTTAAATCTACTAAATAGGCACTTCCTTTAGATAGTTCCTTAAAGATATCTGCGGCACAGGGATTAGTTAGTTGCATGATGATTGTCTTGGGAGTAGGGAGCGATGGGGGCTCATATGGCGGAATATCTCGTGGGGGAGCCGTCACCGGATCATCGCAGCATGGAGGACGCTCATAGTCATGGTTTCCTCTGCCATCTCCTCCCTCAGGCGTGAAACCACCAGAGCCATAGCAATAGGTTTTTGTGATATGGACAAGGGTGCCGCCATACCCTGTAGCATCCGGAATATAAACAGTTCTTTCTACTTCTCGACAGTCAGCTCCAGCTATCCTTTCTTGGTGGTCTGAGGTATTCAGTGGACTATAATTGAAATGGCCGACCACTTCACCTTCCTCAAAGGTAAACCCAATAAAGTGCCGCTCATCATAGGTCCAGATATCTACCTCACCGGACCAATCATAGGGGATGCCGTCGTAATAGATGCCTTCAAAATCCTCTATCGAGCCTTCTCCTTCGGGATAGTACCTCGCAATCACCGGATCGAAGCGCTGCTCAGTGGAATGACTGATAAACATGATGTTCTGAATGACCAGATCTTTTACATCCCGATCCGGGAAGCTGTCCAGCATGCTGGCAGGGAAGTACTTTGTTGCGTTAGCCAGACTCACTTCAAAGACCTCCCGTCCATCAGGAAAGTAGTAGTGATGAAACTG